>NZ_JBPODR010000006.1:0-114199 GCF_051201035.1 Thermoanaerobacterium thermosulfurigenes | reverse complement strand
CGGAAGTGAAGCCCTCCAGCGCCGATGGTACTGATTACTCGGGAGAGTAGGTCGCTGCCGGTAAAAATTTATAAAAGAGGTAGTCTGTTTTAAATAGACTATCTCTTTTTTGTTTTTTATGGTATAATAAGCGTTAAAATTATAAGAAAGGAAGTGAAAGAATGTTAAAAAGTAAAAATGTTGAACTTGTACCATTTGAGCCTAAATATATTAAGAAATTTGTAGAATTTCGCAATAGTGAAGACAGTAGAAATTTTTTGATGCCTGGTATACCATATCCTGTGACAGAAGGTTCAGTTTCAGAATGGCTTAGTAAAAAGGCTAATCATCATGAATCGGGTGAATTTGCAATTATTTATAATGAAACTAAAGAATATATAGGTAATATTTCATATGGCAATGTGGATTGGAAAAATAGGCATTGTGAAATTGCGATAATGATAGGTGAGGAGAAGTATAGAAACAGAGGTCTAGGTACAGAGGCATTAGTGACATTATTAGATTTTATATTTAATGAATTAAATTTGCATAGAGTGGAATTAAAAGTGTATGATTTTAATGAGAGAGCAATAAAATGTTATGAAAAATGTGGTTTTAAAAAAGAAGGATTGCTGCGAGAAGTTGTATATAAACATGGTCGATATATAAACGAATGGATAATGGGGATTATAAAAAGCGAATTTTTAGAGCATAATTTCCAGGGAAATAATAGAAATAATACATAATGGAGGAAATATGAGAGCGTTTTTAGCTATAAAATTAAGTGAGAATATTATAAATGAAATTAATAATTTACAAGAGGAGTTAAAGAAATATACAATAAAAGGAAGATGTACAAATAAAGATAACTTACATATAACTCTTAAGTTTTTTGGCGAAATAAATGAAGAGCAAGTTAGTAAAATCAGAGAGACAATAAATAATATTTCGTCGAATTTTAAGCCCTTTTACATTAGATTAAATAAAATTGGTTGTTTCGAAGGAAAAGATAATATAAGAGTACTATGGGTGGATGTTAAAAATGATAATAACCTTATATTATTACATGATGCCATCGAAACAGAATTATCTAAGGCAGGATTTAAAAAAGATGATAGAAAATTTAAAACGCATATCACTGTTGCAAGAGATATTATTTTGAAAAAGAGCATAGAAGAAATAAACAATCTATATAAATTAGATTCTAATTACTTTGCAGTGTCTAATATACATCTTATGGAAAGCAAGTTAGAGAATAATAGAAGAGTTTACAAATCTATTTTAGATGTACCATTAAAATCGAATAAGTAGGGGAAAGCCTACTTATTGTCAGGTGTCACATACAATGTTTTTTGATTAGTGTAGATTACGAAACCCGGTTTTGACCCGGCCGGTTTTTTGACGTACTTTCTTAATGTGTAATCAACTGGTACATTTGATGAATTTTTTGCTTTGCTATGCGTTGCCGCCAATTTTGCAGCTTCTAGAATAGTGCTATCAGGTATCTTAGTGCCTTTGCTTTTGATTATGACATGTGAGCCAGGAATATTCTTTGTGTGTAGCCACATGTCGTTTATATCTGCAAATTTCATTGTAAGGTAATCATTTTGTACATTATTTTTTCCAACATAGATATCAAAATTATCTGAAGATATATAGTGTAGAGGTTTTGATATACTTTTCTTTTGTTTTTTGTCTTTATTTTTCTTTTTTATGTATCCTGTATCTGCTAATTCTTCTCTTATTTCGTCGATTTCTGATGGCAATGTACACTGCTCAACATTTAAAAGTTGTCCTTCTAGATATTCTATTTCTTTTTTTGTTTCTTCTATTTGCTTTGTAAGAAATTCTACTGCATTTTTTAATTTAGCATATTTTTTAAAATACATTTGGGCATTTTCATTTGGTGTATATTTTATATCTAGTGGTATTGTTATTTCTTCACCAGTATAATAATTTATTGTTTTAAATGCATCTGTTTTTTTGTTAAGTTTATACAAATTACTTGTTATGAGCTCGCCATATAGTTTGTATATATCTGCATTTTCAGCATTTTTCAATTCATCTAATTGTTTTTCAAGCTTATTATATAATCTCTCTAGATGTGTTTGAATAAGCTTTTTCAAATCATGAGAACGAGATTTTAAACTTTCTGCATTCGCTTTTTCTCTATAAAACTTTAATGCGGCTTCATTAACACTTTTATAGAAAACTAAATTTTCATACTGTGTAAGCTCAATGATGGAAAATTCATAAGGATTATCGTCAACATAAGCGATACATGGTTTAAAATTTGAATTTTCTAAATGGCTTTTCAATAAATTTAAATTATAATTCAAATTCTCTATATCGTCTTCTGAAAGCTCATTTATGTATCTATCATCGACTTGACTTCTATATGCAATTTCGCTTGATAAAACAGGGCTAAATCCTTCAAAAAGCTCTAAAAGGGCTTTATCAACTTTTTTCCCGTTTTTTAATTTTAATTTTCTTGACAAATCATCTTTTGTAAAATCTTGAATTGTAAATTTATCTTGTAGTGGGGGCATCTCATATTTGACATCGGGAACTATTTCACGTATTTTGCTCATATCCTTATACACTCTTTTAATGCTATCGATTATTATTCTACTCTCTTTATCTATTAATATAATATTGCTGTATCGCCCCATTATTTCTATCACTAATGTTTTTATGACCTCTTTTTCTAATTCATCACGACTTAAAACATCAATGAATAAAATTCTATCGAATCCCCTTTGGTATATATCTATAATTTTTCCACCTTGCAAATACTTTCGAAGTAACATGCAAAACATAGGAGGAGTAATTGGATTTTCTTTATTTTCATCTGTTAAATATACTCTTGGGAAGTTTGCATTTGCTGATAAAAGCAATTTATAATTTTTGCCGTTATTTCTGATAAAGATTATGATTTCGTCTTTTTCAGGTTGATATATCTTATCTATTTTTCCATCAAGCAATGTGCTTTTTAGTTCATTGACTATTCCATATAGTGTTATGCCATCCAAAGCCATGTTGAACATTCCTTTCTAAATGCAATTCTACTTAATAGTATACCACGGCATAAATTTATTACAAATAAAGCAGTGATGATATGATTGAGCAAATTATATAACCAGTTTTTTATAAATTTATGTTATAATATATATGCGTTATTTGTTGTAAGGAGTGAAAAAGTTATGAAGTTTACAAAGATGACTGGATTAGGTAATGATTTTATAGTCTTAGAAAATTTAGAAAACAAAGAGTTAGAGTATGACGTGTTAGCGAGAAAATTATGTGATAGACATTTTGGCATAGGCGGCGATGGTCTTTTGATAGTGGAGCCATCTGGAATAGCAGATATTAAGATGAGAATAATCAATTCGGATGGCAGTGAAGCAGAAATGTGTGGGAATGGAGCGCGCTGTTTTGCAAAATATGTCTATGAAAATGGTATAGTTTCAAAAGGAAAAATGTCAGTTGAGACATTGTCTGGCATTGTAATGCCAGAATTAATATTTGAAAATGATAATGTGGATAAAGTAAGAGTTCACATGGGCAATCCTATTTTTAGGCCTGATTTAATTCCAGTAAAAACAGATAAAAATCAATTTATAGAAGAAACGATAAAAATAGATGGAAGAGCTTATACTGTGACATCGTTACTAATTGGCGTACCGCATACTGTTATTTTTGTTGATTCTATTGACGAAAATATGATTGTGAATGTAGGACCGTTAATCGAAAAATTACATATATTTCCACGTGGAACAAATGTTGATTTTGTCAAAGTTGAAGATAAAAATAATATTACGGTGAGAACTTGGGAAAGAGGTGCAGGCTTGACTCTTGCTTGCGGTACGGGTGCTTGCGCTTCAGCTGTGGCTTCTGCATTAACAGATAGGACAAAGAGGGATGTTTATGTTCATTTTAAAAGAGGAGATTTGTATATTGAATGGACATCTGATAACAATATTTATTTAACAGGTAAAGCCGAAAAAGTTTTTACTGGTGATATAGATATTGTTTAGAAGGAAATAATGTTGATTATAATATTGATGGGTGATAAGATGATAAAAAGCATGACTGGTTTTGGCAGAGGTGAAGCAAACGAAAATGGCTTTCACGTTTTAACTGAAATAAAAAGTTTAAACCACCGGTTTTTAGATTTGTCGGTAAAACTTCCGAAAGTTTTAAGTGGGTTAGAGGATAGGATAAGGCTAAAAATTGGAGAAAGCATTAAAAGAGGTAGAGTAGAGATAAATATTTCTCTTGAGGCTTACGAAAAAAGTCTTGATTCTCTTGAGTTAAATTACGATCTTTTAAACCAATACATAAATATAATTCATGACTTAAAAAAAAGTGTTAATCTTACGGATGACATAAAATTGAGCGATATTCTATCAATACCGGGAATAATAGATGTGAAAAGCGTTAATGTAGACATAGACAACGTTTGGACTATCGTAGAAAAAGCATTAGATATGAGCATTAAAAATTTAATTGACATGAGGGTTTTAGAAGGTATAAAATTAAAAGACGATATAATAAATAGATTGGACATGCTAAATGGTATAATTGATAAGATAGAGGAAAGAGGACCTGCCGTTATAAATGAGTATAAGAAAAAACTTGAAACCCGTATAAATGAGCTTATTGGTGGTGAACTTGATCAGAACAGGTTTTTAACTGAAGTGGCAGTAATGGCTGATAAGACTAGTATTTCAGAAGAGATAACAAGGCTTAGAAGTCATATAAGCCAATTTAGGTTTTCGCTGGATAGTTCTATGCCTGTAGGAAAGAAATTAGATTTCTTGACGCAGGAAATGAACAGAGAAGCAAATACAATTGGTTCAAAGTCAATAGATCTTATCATAATAAATGGAGTCATAGAATTAAAAGATCAGATTGAAAAGATAAGGGAGCAAGTACAAAATATAGAGTAGGAGGATAATTATTATGGCCATCAAACTAATAAACATAGGATTTGGCAATATTATTTCGGCAAACAGATTAGTAGCCATTGTTAGTCCTGAGTCTGCTCCTATAAAAAGAATTATACAAGAGGCGCGGGACAGAGGTATGCTTATTGATGCTACATATGGTAGAAGAACTAGAGCTGTTATAATAACAGACAGTGACCACATAATATTATCAGCAGTTCAACCAGAGACGGTTGCAAATAGACTTAATTCAAAAGACATAATTGATGAGGAAATTATTGAAGAAGAATCTGAAGATTAAGGGGAATGATGTTATTGTACAATAAGGGTTTATTGATTGTAATATCTGGTCCGTCAGGTGCTGGAAAAGGAACGGTTTGCAAAGCACTTTTAAAGAAAGATGAAAATCTTAAATTAAGCATATCAATGACTACGAGAAAACCTCGCAATGGAGAAGTTGACGGCGAAAATTATTTTTTCACTACAGTTGAAAAGTTTAAAACTCTTATAGAAAGTAACATGCTTTTGGAATGGGCAAAGGTGTATGATAATTATTATGGTACACCGAAAGAATTTGTACAAAAAAATATCGATGAAGGTCATGATGTAATTTTAGAAATTGACATTCAAGGTGCTTTAAAAGTTAAGGACAAATATCCAGAGGGTGTATTTGTGTTTATTTTGCCACCGTCTATGGAAGAGCTTAAGAATAGAATAAAAAAGAGAGGAACAGAAACTGAAGAGGAGATTTTAAAGAGGTTTAAAAGTGCTTATGAAGAAATAAATTTCGTCTCCAGATATAATTATGTGGTGATAAATGATGATGTTGATTTAGCTGTTGATAAAATCCTTGCGATTATAAAAGCTGAAAAATGTAGAGTTGATAGAAATAAGGGATTATATCTTGAAATAAAGGAGAGATGCTAAATGATTTTATATCCATCGATAGTAGACTTAATGAATAAAATTGACAGTAAATACACTTTGTGTGCTTTGGTTTCAAAGCGTGCAAGACAGATAATAAGCGGTGAACCGAGTCTTGTAGAGACTGATTCAAAAAAACCTGTGACAATTGCTACTGAAGAAATAAATGAAGGACTTATAACATTTGAAAGGCAAAAATTTGGTTTGAAGTAGAAGGTGTTTTAATGGCTTATAAGAAAAATGTGGTCATTGGTGTTACTGGAGGTATCGCTGCATATAAATCAGCAGATTTGGTTTCAAGGCTTGTTAAAAATAATATAAATGTTGATGTGATAATGACAGAGTCTGCCACAAAATTTATTTCACCATTGACGTTTGAATCACTAACACACAATAAAGTGATCGTTGATATGTTTGAAAGCCCCAAGTTTTGGGAAATAGAACATATAGCATTGGCAGAAAAGGCAGACGTGTTTGCTATCGTTCCTGCTACGGCAAATATCATAGGTAAAATAGCCAATGGTATAGCGGATGATATGCTTACAACCACTATAATGGCTACTAATGCGAAAGTTGTTATTGCCCCTGCAATGAATACAAATATGTATCAAAACATGTTATTCCAAGAAAATTTAAATAAGCTTAAGTCTATTGGATATTTTATAATAGAGCCTGAAGATGGAAGATTAGCCTGTGGTACATTTGGTAAAGGCAAACTAGCAAAAATTGATGATATCGAGAAAAAAATATTGGAATTATTAAGGATGGAAAAAAATGATTATGATGGTATTACCATTTTAGTTACTGCAGGACCTACAGTTGAACCAGTTGATCCAGTAAGGTATATTACAAATCGTTCTTCTGGGAAAATGGGTTTTGAAATTGCAAAGGCTGCAAAATCTAGAGGAGCTAATGTTATATTGATTTCAGGTCCTACAAATATAGATGATCCAATCGATATTGAAATTATACACGTAAATACTGCTCTTGAGATGTACAATGAAGTTATGAAATTTAAAGGTAAAGTTGATATTTTTATTGGAGCTGCCGCTGTTGCTGATTATCGGCCGGAGATATATGAAACTAACAAAATAAAGAAAAATGACGATGATCTTGTATTGAAGTTAGTCAGAAATCCAGATATTTTATATGAGTTTGGAAAAGAAAAAGGCAATACTTTTTTAGTCGGTTTTGCCGCAGAAACTGAAAATCTGATAGAAAGTGCCAAAGATAAGATTATAAAGAAAAATTTGGATTTGATTGTAGCTAATGATGTTTTAAGAGAAGGGGCTGGATTTTCAGGTGATACAAACATAGTTAGCATAATAGACAAGAATATGAGCGTAAAAGAGTATCCTTTAATGAGCAAAACCGATGTAGCCCACGTAATACTTGATGAGATAAAAAATCTTTTTATTAGATAGCCTAAAAGCGGCTTTTTTTTATGGGGGTATTTATGTTTGCTGATGTTGTTTTAAGTGAGTATTCACGAAATATCGATAGGATTTTAACTTATATTGTGCCAGATGGTATAAACGACATAAAGATAGGTACTAAAGTTTTAGTGCCTGTAAATAGAAGTAAAGTAGAAGGTTACGTTATAAATTTATCAGAAAAAACAGATGTACCAATAGATAAGGTAAAGCCGATAGTTGATGTTGTGAATGATATTACATTGTTTGATGACAAATTGTTAGACTTAGCCCTTTGGATGAAAGACTACTATAAATGCAATATTTCTGAAAGCTTGCAGTGCATTATTCCATCAGGGACAAAAAGCGGCATAAAAAAGGTAAAGACAGTTAGGCTTAATAATGGCTTTGTTGATGATTGTAAAATTACTCCAAAACAACTTGAGATTATAAATTATTTAAAGAAAAACGATTTGGTTGCATTATCAGATCTAGTAAAAGACTTAAATGTAAGTTATTCAACTGTAAACAGTTTGTTTAAAAAAGGGATTGTATCAGTAGATTATAAGGAGATAAATAGGTTTAAAGCGACAGATTGTAATAGAACCAAAAAGCATATTCCCACTAAAGAACAGGAGCAAGTTATAAGCGAAGTAAAAAAAATCATTGGAAAAAATATTTTTGAGAAGTATCTTTTGTTTGGCGTTACTGGAAGTGGAAAGACAGAAGTTTATCTTCAGCTTATTGAGAAATGCATCGAATTAGGGAAAGAAGCTATTGTCCTGGTGCCAGAGATATCTTTAACGCCTCAGACTATCGAAAGATTTGTTTCAAGGTTTGGCAATTTAGTTGCTGTTTTGCATAGTGGATTATCAGATGGAGAAAGATTTGACGAATGGAGAAAAATTGTAAATGGCGATGTAAAAATTGTCGTTGGTGTTAGAAACGCAGTATTTGCACCATTTTCTAATTTAGGGTTAATAATAATAGATGAAGAACATGAAACCACTTATAAACAATCTGATTTTAAACCAAAGTACAATGTAAAAGAAGTTGCGGAAAAAAGATGCGAGATAGAGAAAGCTATTTTGCTGCTGGGGTCTGCAACACCTCAGGTAGAAACGTACTATAAAGCTCTCAATAAAGAGTATAGACTTTTAAGATTAAACAATAGAATAGGGGTTAATTTACCTGAAGTCGAAATTGTCAATATGAGTCGGGAATTGGCAGACGGCAATAATTCGATATTTAGTAGAAAACTTTATTATGAAATTAAAAAAAATTTGATTAAAGGTGAACAGACTATTTTGTTTTTAAACAGAAGGGGATTTTCTTCATTTGTAGTGTGCAGGGATTGCGGGTATGTTCCTGAGTGCCCGAATTGTGATATATCACTTACATATCATGCAGATGATGGAAAGCTAAAGTGCCATTATTGCGGATACAACATCAATACAGTTCGTACGTGTCCTAAATGCGGAAGTAAGCGAATTAGATATTTAGGCATTGGAACGGAGCGCGTAGAAAAGGAAGTTAAGCGATTATTTCCTAAAAGTAGAGTTTTAAGAATGGATATTGATACTACTAAAACAAAAGGAGCTCATGAAAAAATTTTTAATGAATTTAGAAGCGGAAATGCAGACATATTGATAGGTACGCAAATGATATCAAAGGGTTTTGACATACCAAATGTAACGTTGGTAGGAGTTATTTTGGCAGATATAACGCTGAATATACCTGATTTTAGGTCGGGTGAAAGGACTTTTCAGCTTTTAACACAGGTAGCTGGAAGGGCTGGCAGAGGAGAAAAGCCGGGAAGAGTAATAATTCAGACATATGAAGATGATAACTATAGCATAATAGCTGCAAAAAATCAAGATTATGAGGCTTTTTTCAATGAAGAAATACATTATAGAGAAACATACATGTATCCTCCTTTTACACATTTATTAAATATATTGATATCAGGGCCAGAGAAAAATAATGTGATATCTAGTGCCGCATTGGTACATAATTTGATTATTAAAACTATTAACAAAAATGAAATAAAGAGTTATAATAAAGTATTAGGTCCGTCATCTGCTCCTATCGAAAGGATAAAAAACAATTATAGGTGGCAGATTATTGTAAAATCAGTTAAAAGAAGTGTTTTGGAAGATATATGTGATGCTTTAAATAACCATAATTTTATGAAAGGCATCAAACTATCGTATGATTTGGACCCGCTTAATTTAATCTAATTTAAGGAGGATTTATATGGCATTAAGGTATATTAGGAAAATTGGAGATCCTATACTGTATAAAAAGGCAAAATACGTTGATAAAATAGATGATCATGTTATTATGATTTTGGATGACATGGCTGAAACTATGTATAATGCTGATGGCGTCGGACTTGCTGCAAACCAGATTGGTATCTTAAGAAGACTGGTGGTAGTGGATGTTGGAGATGGTTTGATAGAATTGATAAATCCAGAAATAATATTAGAAGAAGGCGAACAAATAGGAAAAGAAGGATGTCTAAGCGTTCCTAACGTGACAGGAGAAGTCAAACGGCCTAAAAAGGTGAGAGTAAGGTATCAAGACAGAACTGGAGAATATAAAGAACTTGAAGGAGAAGACTTTTTAGCCAGAGCGTTGTCACATGAAATTGATCATTTGAATGGAATATTGTTTGTAAATAAAGCGATTAGAATAATAAATGACGAGGAAGAAAAAATGGAGGCGGAGTGATTTGAACATTGTGTTTATGGGTACACCTGAATTTGCTGTACCTTCACTAAAAAAATTGGTTGAATTTGGCCACAACGTGATGTTAGCTATAACACAACCAGATAAACCTAAAGGCAGAGGCAAAAAGTTATCTTTTCCACCCGTAAAAGAATTTGCTATAAAACATGGCATAGAAGTCTATCAGCCTCTTAAATTAAAGAATAATGAAGAAGTATTTGAAAAAATAAGGAGATTAAAGCCTGAATTAATAGTTGTAGCTGCATATGGTAAAATTCTTCCAGAAGAAATTTTAAAAATCCCAAAATTTGGGTGTATAAATGTTCATGCATCTTTGCTTCCAAAATACAGAGGAGCTGCACCCATAAATTGGGCTGTGATAAACGGTGAAAAAGAGACAGGCATTACTATAATGTATATGGAAAAAGGATTAGACACTGGTGACATTTTATTGCAAAAGTCAATACCAATATTAGAAGAAGATAATGCTGAGACGATACATGATAAATTAGCGATATTAGGCGGAGATGTTTTAATAGATGCTATAAACATGATGTGCAATGGTACTTTAATGAGTTTAAAACAAGATGATAGCAAAGCGACGTATGCTCCAATGCTTGAAAAATCGATGGGGCTTATAAATTGGGAAAAAGATGCCATAGAAATAAGAAATCTCATTAGAGGATTAAGGCCATGGCCTGGTGCGTATACGTACTATAATGGCAGCATGTTAAAAATTTGGTCTGCCGATGTATACCATTATTCTGGTGATGAAAAACCTGGTACAATTATCAAATCAGATGATACTTTGATAATAAAATGTGGTAAAGAAGCGTTGAAAGTAATAGAAATTCAAGGTGAAGGCACGAGAAAGATGAATGTTGAAGACTATTTAAGGGGACACTTAATAAAAAAGGGTGAGCAATTAGAGGGGATAACAATTTGAATGGGGAAAAGCGTGTTTTTTTAGGATTATTGAGCATATTAATAGTGTTAATGTCATCAGGTATCTTTTTTCTTTTTTATATTGTGAGAAGCAAGAGTTCGGTTTTGTACAATTTTTTAATAGGATTTGTAATATTGCTTTTTTCTATAATTACTATTATTTTGATTTTTACAGTTATTGGATTTTTATACTTGGTTTATAGAAGGAAAAACAATAAAGCCTTAAATAAAGCGTTATTATTGTTGATAGATATGGCATATCCGTTTTTGGAGATATTAGGTGATATACTTGGTTTAAAGAAGGAAAAGATTCAACAGTCATTTACAAATGTGAATAATTTTTTAGTAAGGTTAAGAAAAAACAAGTATTTGCCTGAAGAGCTATTGATATTGATGCCACATTGTATACAATTTAATGAGTGCAAATTTAAAGTTACCAATGACATTGACAATTGCCGGAGATGTGGCAAATGCCAAGTCGGCGAGTTAGTTAAATTAAAAGAAAAGTATGGTGTGAAAATTGCAATTGCAACTGGAGGTACTTTAGCGAGAAAAGCTGTCATGGACACTAAGCCAAAAGCCATCATTGCTATTGCATGTGAAAGAGACTTAACAAGTGGAATACTAGATGTGAAAAAAATACCCGTTTATGGTATAATAAATATAAGACCGTATGGCCCTTGCTTCAACACAAAAGTAGATTTAGATGAAGTCGAAAAAGCGATTATCAATTTTACGAATGGAGGATAGGATTTATGTTTTGGTTTTATGATCCTACTTATATATTGCTGTTACCTGCAATTTTACTTGCAATGTATGCTCAATTTAAAGTACAAAGCACGTTTAACAGGTATTCAAATGTAAGAAACAGGTACGGATACAGAGCTTATGAAGTGGCGAGGAAATTGCTAAATGATGCGGGGCTATATGATGTTAGCATTGAGATGATACCAGGAAACCTTACAGATCATTATGATCCAAGAAGCAGAGTGCTAAGGCTTTCTCAAGCCGTTTATAGCAGTGATTCTATAGCAGCTATAGGCGTTGCGGCACATGAAACAGGGCATGCTATACAGCATGCTAATGGATACATTCCTCTTAAATTGAGAAATGCAATCGTACCTGTGGCAAATATCGGTACGACAATTTCATGGCCGCTTTTGTTGATGGGTTTTTTGTTTGGATATACACAATTGATAGATATAGGTATAATACTCTTTTCAGCGGTTGTTTTGTTTCAAATAATAACATTGCCAGTAGAACTTAATGCAAGCAATAGAGCAATAAGACTTCTCGAATCTGGTGGGCTTTTCATGAGAGATGAACTTTATCCAGCAAGGCAGGTTCTTAATGCAGCTGCTTTAACGTATGTTGCCGCTGCGTTTGCTTCTATTATGAATCTTATTAGATTGATAATTTTAAGGGATAGGAGAGATTAATTTCTATCCCTTATTTATTAAAATTTTAGAGGTGTTTTAATGAATCAAAGAAATACTGCTTTTAAAATTTTGTACGATATAATTGTAAAAAAAGGATATTCAAATATTGTATTAAACAAGTATCTTAATAACAATGAGTTGAGAGATATAGACAAAAGTTTCATTAAAGAAATAGTTTTTGGTACAATAGAGAGAAAACAGACTTTAGATCAAATAATCGACCATTGTTCGTCGAAAGGCAGCAAGAAGATAGACAACAAAATATTGATAATACTCGAGATGGGGTTGTATCAAATAATTTATATGGATAAGGTGCCTCAATATGCGGCTATTAGTGAAGCTGTAAATCTTGCTAAGGAGTATGCGGGAATACATGCTTCTAAATTTGTTAATGCTGTGCTTCGCAATTATGCGCGCAATTCTGCAAAAATTGATATCTTAAGATCTGACAAAAATGTTGTTGAATATCTTGCATTTAAATATTCATATCCTGAATGGATTGTAAAAAGACTTTTAAATAATTATGATAAAGCTGCGACTGAGGATATATTAAAGTCATTAAATGAAAAGCCGCAGATATCCATAAGGCTTAACACTTTAAAAATAGGAAGTAAGGATTTTGAAAAAATATTGATTGACAAAGGATTGAATTTTAAAAAGGGATCGTATGTAGATGATGCTTATTATATTGATTTAAAAAATATTGCAGGTGATGAAATTTACAAAAATGGCTTTGTGCAGATCCAAGATGAAGGTGCTATGATCATATCTAAAGTTTTATCGCCTAATCCAGACGATCTTATAATAGACGTATGTAGCGCACCAGGTGGGAAAACTACACATATATCTCAATTAATGAACAATAAAGGGAAAGTTATTGCATTTGATATTCATGAGCATAAAATTGATTTAATAAGGATGAATTGCAAAAGATTAGGCGTAAACAATGTGGATGCGTATGTATTTGATTCAACCAAGATAAATGAAAAATATATAGAAAAGGCAGACAAGGTATTGGCTGACGTTCCATGCACTGGAATAGGAATTATAAGGAAAAAGCCGGATATAAAATTAAAGAACTATACGGATGAAGATATTAAAAAGCTTAATAACATTCAATACAACATACTTAGCTCCAGCTCCAAATACGTCAAAAAGGGCGGATATATATTGTACAGCACGTGTACTATTGGAAGAGAAGAAAATATGAATATTATTGATAGATTTTTGGGTGAAAATAAGAATTTCGAGATTTCTGACATAAGACCTCTTCTTCCTGATAAATTAGCATCACAAGTAGACAATAAAGGCTACCTGCAATTGCTGCCAAACATTAATAATACAGACGGCTTTTTTATATGTAAATTGCAGAGAAATAATTAAATTTGTGATATAATATCTGTATGAAATTTTGGAGGCGTTTTAATTGATAGATTTAAAAAACATGACTATTGATGAACTTGAAAAGTTTTTTCTTAACATTGGTGAAACAAAGTACAGAGCAAAACAGGTTTTTCGCTGGATTTATAGAGGAATTACCAATTTTGATGACATGACTGATTTAAAGAAAGATTTAAGGCAAAAGTTGAAAAATATGGCCTTCATTTCTAATTTGCAAATTGCAAAAAAAGTCGTATCAAGTGAAGATGGAACAGCTAAGTATCTCTTTTTGTTGGATGATGAAAATATTGTTGAAGGCGTAGCGATAGAGTATAGCTTTGGCAATACATCATGTATATCTACTCAAGTGGGATGTAATATGAGATGTTCATTTTGTGCATCAGGGATTGGCGGTAAAGTCAGAAATTTAAAAGCATCTGAAATGGTAGACGAAGTCCTTATAATGAATAAAGATTATGGTAAGATCTCCAATATAGTATTGATGGGCAGCGGTGAACCGTTTGATAATTATGATGAAGTTATGAAATTTATAAAAATTGTCAATAATCCATTTGGCATGGGCATAGGTGTTAGACATATTACTATCTCCACATGCGGAATTGTACCTAAAATTTACAAATTTGCAGATGAAGGCTTAGGAGTTAACTTGTCTATCTCATTACATGCACCTACTGATGATTTGCGTTCACAGTTAATGCCCATAAATAAGGTTTATCCTATAAAAGATTTAATTGATGCATGTAGGTACTATATAGACAAAACTCATAGAAGGATAACTTTTGAATACTCGCTTATAAAAAGTGTAAATGACAGCTATGATATGAGCTTAAAACTGTCCAATCTCTTAAAAGGGCTTTTATGTCATGTAAATTTAATACCCGTGAATTACGTCAGTGAGATTGGCTATGAAAAGGCTGATAACGAGAAGATAATGGCTTTTAAGAATGTGCTTGAGAGAAGTGGCATTACATGTACAGTGAGGCGCGAACTTGGCAGTGACATCGATGCAGCTTGCGGTCAATTAAGGAGGAAATATTTAGCTGGAAGGGTGAAATGATTTAGATGTTAGTATATGCACTTACTGATAAAGGTAATGTAAGAGAAAACAATGAAGATTCATATTTTATTTCTACAGATGAAAAAATAAAACTTTTTATTGTAGCTGATGGCATGGGTGGATGTAATGGCGGTGAAGTTGCAAGCAGATACGCAATAGAGGTCATTACAAAGTATTTTTTTAGCAATTATAGTAGTTGTAATAAAAATGATGATTCAATAAAGAAATTCATTGAGGATGCGGTTAGAAGTGCAAACTCTCACGTTTTTAATAAATCTTTTTCGAATATAGACCTTACAGGAATGGGAACAACGCTAACTCTTCTTTTGATAGAAAATAGGAAATTTTTTATTGGGCACATAGGTGATAGCAGAGCATATTTAATAAGAGGCGATAAACTTATTCAAATTACTGAAGATCATTCTTATGTGGAAGAATTAGTTAAATTAGGCAGAATAACGCACGAAGAAGCAAGAAATCATCCACAGAAAAATATTATAACAAGGGCACTTGGCATCGATGATGAAATAGAGGTAGATATATTTACTGGCGAAGTTTTCGAAAATGACGTATTTTTGCTGTGCACAGACGGATTGACAAATATGCTTACAGACGATTTAATTTTAAAGGAATTTAATAGTTCTGAAAGCATAGATAAGGCTTGCGATAATCTGATTAAAATGGCAAAACAAAATGGTGGCTTTGACAATATTACTATTGTGGCGGTAAAGGAGGTGTGACTATATGGTTGGTAAAATGCTTGGAAATCGATATGAGATACTGGAAAAGATAGGCGAAGGTGGTATGGCAAAGGTATATAAGGCAAAATGCCATCTTTTGAATAGAATTGTTGCTATAAAAATATTGCGATCGGAGTTTGTATCGGACGAAGAATTTGTAAGAAGGTTTAAAAGAGAATCACAAGCGGCAGCAAGCCTTTCTCATCCTAATATCGTCAGCATATACGATGTTGGACAAGAAGGAGATATATACTATATTGTAATGGAATATGTCAATGGGAAAACTTTAAAACAATTAATTAAGGAAACGAATGGACCTTTGCCCATATCGAAATCCTTGGATATAGCAAGGCAAGTATGTAGAGCGTTGGAACACGCTCATAAAAATCATATTGTTCACAGAGATATTAAGCCGCAAAATATATTGGTTACAGATGACAACATTGTAAAAGTGACAGATTTTGGCATTGCAAGAGCATCTAATGGTTCTACAATAACGTATGGTGGAGGAGATGTCCTTGGCACAGCTTACTATTTTTCGCCAGAACAGGCGAAAGGCGCTATAATAGACGAAAAGACTGACATATACTCGCTTGGAATTGTCATGTATGAGATGCTGACTGGTAAAGTTCCTTTTGAAGGTGAAAGTCCCATATCAGTTGCTTTAAAGCATATACAGGAAAACATAGTGCCACCATCAAAGTTGAATCCTAGAGTACCTTATAAACTTGACAAGATAGTGTTAAAGGCCACTGAGAAAGATATAAACTACAGATATAAAAGTGCAGCCGAACTTTTAAAAGATATTGATACGTTTATAAGCGATCCAGATAAATTGATCATAGGCGATTTAACTGACAACAATGTTACGAGGGTCATGAAGGCGGAAGAAATTAACGAGAAGATCAAGGATTCAAAATTACCGAGCCAAAGAAAAGGTAGAAAAATTTTAAGAAATATAGGGATTGCAATATTGATTTTAGCACTTATGGCTTCACTGTCTTACGGTACTATGTATTTTTTAAACAATATGGCTACTGCATCAGAAGTGAAAGTACCTGATATAAAAGGCCAAACATTGGACAAAGCAACTACAGTATTGGAAAATAACAATTTGAAGTTAAATATTTCAGACAGTCAATACAGCGATGCTCCGACCAACACTATTTTGTCACAAGATCCACCGGCAGGAGAGACTGTAAAGAAAGGTTCTACTGTTAACGTAGTAGTCAGCAAAGGGAAACAGAATTCCGTTGTTCCTAATGTCATAGGCAGTGAGTACAGAGATGCTCAGTTGAAATTAAAAAATAGTGGGCTAAATGCAAATTTAATTTGGGACTACAATGATAGTTATCCAAATGGTTACGTGTATGATCAAAATCCAAGGCAAGGTGTGCAAGTTGAATACAATACTGTTGTTGATGTTTATGTAAGCAAAGGACCACAAATGGTTACAGTTCCCAATGTCCAGAACATGTCGCTTGATGATGCGACAAAAGCTTTGGAAGATGTAGGACTTAAGGTTGGAAATGTAACTACACAACCAAGCGACAGCGTGCCTGATAATTTTGTGATCTCTCAAAGCATACCTCAGGGTACCAGCATTCAAAAGGGTAAATCTATTGATTTGATTGTGAGCCAATCAACACAGACACAGCAGCAACAACAGACGCAAACTCAACTGCCGCAAGGATATAAGACAAAAGAAATTACAATTAACTTGCCTAATCAAGAAGGTCCTATGAAAGTTGATGTTTATGTTATACAAGATGGCAATAAGACATTGCAGTATTCAAATACGTATACCTATGCAGACAGTCCAATAACAGTACCAGTTGCTGGTAAAGGCAATGTTATTATTGAAGTTGATATAAACGGCAATGTTTACGAAACAATGGGGGCGAAATTTTAGTGGTATTAGTAGGACGAATTATTAAAGGCATTGGAGGTTTTTACTATGTTTCCACCGAGCATGGCACCATAGAATGCCGTGCTCGTGGCAAATTTAGAATTTCCAATATTATACCTATTGTTGGAGACTATGTTGATGTCGAATCACAAAATTTAAAAGATGGCTTTATAGTGAATATACATGACAGGAAAAACCAATTAGTAAGGCCACCTGTGTCAAATGTAGATCAAGCAATAATTACTTTTTCGATAGTTAGTCCTGATTTAAACAGATTGCAGCTTGATAAAATGATAATATTAACTGAAGTAAACGAGATAAATCCCATCATCTGCATAAATAAGGTTGATCTAGTTAATGAAGATGAATACATGCCAATATACAATACATATAAAAAATTAGGGTATGAAGTGATTACTACTTCCAAATACGATAACATTGGAATTGATAAGTTGAAAACAATTCTAAAAGGTAAAACTTCTTTTTTTACAGGTCCATCTGGCGTAGGAAAATCTTCTTTGATAAATTGTATTCATGGACATGAAAGGCAAGAGATTGGAGATTTAAGTGAAAAGCTTAATAGAGGAAAGCATACGACAAGAAATGTAGAGCTAATACCTATTGATGGTGGATATGTTTTAGATACACCTGGCTTTACTTCGCTAAATCTGGATATTGATGAAAAAAATCTCAAAAGATTTTATAAAGATTTTCAAGTCTTTGAATCAGAATGTAGATTTAATTCGTGCTTACATATTAATGAACCTGATTGTGGAGTTAAAAGTGCTGTCGCGAATGGGCTGATTGATAGAACACGATACGCAAATTATATAAGTTTATATAATGAACTAAAAGCGAACAGAAGGAGGAGATATTAGTAATGGAAATTTCTCCGTCGATTTTATCAGCTGACTTTGGAAATTTGTTATCAGATATACAAAAAGTTGAAACAGAGAAACCCGAGTATTTGCATATAGATATTATGGATGGGCATTTTGTTCCTAATATAACGATTGGACCATTGGTATTAAATGCCTTAAAAGGCAAAACCGAGATTCCATTTGACGTTCATTTAATGATAGAAGAGCCTGACAAATACATAAAAGAATTTGTCGATGCTGGAGCCAAAAATATAACGGTACATCAGGAAGCATGTGTACATTTAGATAGAACTCTCCAATTGATAAAGTCAATGGGCATAAATGCAAGTGTGGCACTAAACCCTGCTACATCTTTAGATACATTAAGATATGTATTGTCATCAGTTGATATGGTGTTGATTATGACTGTAAACCCCGGTTTTGGAGGGCAAGTATTCATAAATGGCATGTATGAAAAGATTCGCGAATTAGCATCAATTAGAAATGAAAGGGGATTGAATTTTAAGATAGAAGTTGATGGAGGTATTAATATTGATAATATAAAGGATGTAGTTTTAGCTGGAGCTGATGTGATTGTGGCTGGTTCGTTCATATTTGCCAATGGGGATCCTGGTGAAAATTTAAAAAAGCTTAGAGAGGCAGCGCTAAAATGAAGGTTTGTATTATTTCAAATGGAGAATTTAAAGATTCCAACTATTTTAAAAAAGCAATCGATGAATGTGACGTGGTAATCTGTGCGGATGGTGGTGCTAATATAGCTTACAAATTAGGTATAATGCCAAATTACATTGTCGGTGATTTGGATTCAGCAGATGATAAAATTATAGATTATTATTTGCAACAAGGTGTAATCATTGAAAAACATCCTACTATGAAAGACGAGACGGATAGTCAACTTGCAACGATAAAGGCTATAGAGATAGGCGCTAATGAGATTGTGTATTTAGCGACGATAGGAAGTAGATTTGATCATTCATTAGCAAATTTGTCGCTTTTATTGTACCTTCTTAATAGAAAAATAAAGGGGAAAATTTTGAACGAAAAAAATGAAGTCTATCTCATTGATGACTTTATCGAATTGGAAGGTAAATCAGGTGATGTAGTTTCATTGATTCCGTATAGTGCAGACGTTAGAGGGATTTACACCGAAGGGTTATTTTATCCTTTATCTGGTCAGGATATGTCTTTAGAAATGCCTTATGGGATTAGCAATGTATTTACAGATAGGAAGATTAAGATAAAGATAAATAGTGGTTATTTGCTTGTGATAAAATCTAAAGATTAGCACAAAATCCGCTCCTTTCGAATAAAATATTGAAAGAAAGGAGCAGATTTTTATGTGGAATAAAATTTATAAAAAAGTTAGAATATTAAATAAAAAACTGAATTATTCAATTGGATATATTATAATTTCGCTTGGAATATTTATAATTGTATTGTACATACCAAGTTGGCTGTGGATGATACTTTTAGGATTTGCTGTGATAATGATTGGTTATTTTATTAATGCATATTTCAAATAGCAGATAAATAGTTTAGAAGTAAAAGGATAAAGGGGGATGTATATGAGTAAAAAAAAGGAACCTAAAATATACTACATTAGAATTCCTGATTTTATAAAAAAATTTTTGTCTTCATTTACTAAGAGCAAAAAATAAAAAGCGTGCATATATGCACGTCTTTCTTTATATGGCTCTCTTAACTCTTCCTGATTTTAAGCATTTTGTGCAAACATTCAACCTTACAGGTGTACCGTCCACTATGGCTTTGACACGCTTTAAGTTTGGTTGCCATTTTTTGATTGATTTTCTGTGGGAATGGCTGTATTGATATCCTGCCATCGGTGTTTTTCCGCATACTTCACATTTTCTCATCATGTGCACCTCCTCTTTGTCAACACTAACATTTTAGCAAAAAAATTAATAGACTTCAAGAAAAATAACTACACACTCTTTTATTGTATCCACACAACAATGATATTTTAACATTATATTTTAAAGCTGTAAATACTTTTTAGTTAAAATTTGCATTAGCTTAAAATATAACAATTTTTTTCTTTATTGATGATTTAATTTGGATAAGGTAAAATATAATTATAATAGGAGGTTGTAAAAATGGAGCAAACAAAAAATAATTTAGGAAAAATAGATATTTCTGCAGACGTAATTGCATCTATGGCTAGTTATGCCACATCTGAATGTTATGGCATAGTGGGTTTAGGGAAACGTGGACCTGACGGACTTATAGAGCTTTTCAAAAATGAGCAGTCAGGTAAAGGAATAAAGATTGCATATGATGAAGATGGGATTGTTATAGATTTGTACATTGTTGTTGAATACGGAGTCAACATTAAAACTGTTGCTGCAAATATCATTGAAAAAGTCAAATACACTATAGAGACATATACAGGTGTTAATGTTAAAAATATTGTTGTAAATGTACAAAGCATAAAAGTTGATTTTTGAGGAGGAAAAATGGTTGGATCGCTTAGATGTTAATACTTTAAAACGCATGTTTAAGGCTGGATCTCAATACTTAACAAATAAATCAGATGAAGTAAATAAATTAAATGTCTTTCCTGTTCCAGATGGTGATACGGGTTCTAACATGGCCCATACATTAGATTTTGCTGTTAAAGAAATGGAAAAAGCCTCTGATAATATGAATGAAGTTCTAAATAATCTTTCCAGAGGTGCTCTCTTAGGTGCCAAAGGAAATTCAGGGGTGATTTTATCTCAAATAATTAGGGGATTCGCCAAAAATCTTTTGAACCATGACGAAATCACGACAAAAGATTTTGCTGAAGCTTTAAATGCAGGTTCAGCGATTGCACATAAGGCAGTTATGAAACCTATGGAAGGTACTATTCTAACTGTAGTAAGAGATTGTGCCAATGAGGCTTTGAAACTAACTTCTATTAATGACTTTGAAACTTTCATGGAGAAGATTGTAAAAGCTGCTTCAGAATCAGTGAAAAGAACGCCTGATCTATTGCCGGTGTTAAAGCAAGCTAATGTAGTTGATTCTGGTGGACAAGGCTTTTTATTTATGCTAATAGGAATGTTACAAGCTATAAAAGGGCATGAGATAGCTGTTCAGCATGTTGTTGAAGACATCCATAAAAAAGAAAGTAATATTACAGACATAAATTTTACTTATTGTACGGAAATGCTTATTGATGCAAAATCTGAAAATTCCTCTAAGCTTAAAGCTGAAATTGAATCTTTTGGTGATAGTATAATCGTTGTTGGAGATGAAAATTTAATAAAAGTCCATATACATACTAATTCTCCTGGACTGGTATTGCAGAAAGGCTTAGAGTATGGGGAATTGGTAAAAGTGAAGATTGACAATATGAAATTACAGCATGAAAATGTAATTTTTGAATCAAACAAAGACAGAAATACTCGTGCCAAAAAATATGGCTTTATGGCTGTTTCTCCTGGTGAAGGAATAAGCAGTTTGTTTAAAGATTTGGGGTGTGATATCGTAATAGATGGTGGACAAACTATGAATCCTAGCGCTTTGGATATATTAAATGGCTTAAAAGAAATAAATGCAGAAAATATAATTGTCTTTCCGAATAATAAAAATGTAGTTATGACATGTGAACAAGCTAAAAGTTTATCAGACAAAAATGTGCACGTCATAAATACTTACAGCTTTAATCAGGCTATAAGTGCCATGATAAACTTTGATGTCAATGCAAGCGTAGATGATGCGATCAAAAATATAAATGATACTATTGATAAGGTTACAACGGTAGAAATAACTTATTCTATAAGAGATACTGTATTAGATGGAGTGGAAATCAAGACTGGAGAAATTTTAGGATTTGTAAATGGACAATTTGTAGATAAAGGTACTGACTACAATGAAGTAGCAAGACAAATAGTGTCAAATGCTATTTCTGATGATACTTCAATAATAACCATTTATTATGGGAAAGAAGTCAAAGAAGAAGATGCAAAAAAATTGTTAAATACCATAGTATTTGATGGGGATGTTGATCTCCAATATGGTGGACAGCCTCTATACTATTATGTAATTTCGATTGAATAGGTGATTTTATGGATCTTTCAAAACCAATACAATATGTAAAAGGTGTTGGTCCAAAGAGGGCATTGCTGCTTAAAAGAATTGGTATTGAGACTGTGAAGGATGCATTAGAGTATTATCCCAGAGAATATGAAGACAGAGAGAAAATAATTCCTATAGATATGTTGAAGATTGGTGAAAAGCAAACTTTTAAGGCTTACATCGCAGGGAAAGCGAGAGAGTATAGGATTAAGGGGCTAATAATCACGAAAATACCTGTTAAAGATGGAAGTGGGGCTTTGGAACTTGTTTGGTACAACCAGCCGTATGTTAAAAATAATTTCAAATTAGGTGAAGAGTATATAATAAATGGCAGGATTTCCTATAAATATGGACAAGTGTACGTGGAAAACCCAACTATGGATAAAAGTGATGTTTTAAATCTAAATGCAGGACGAATTGTGCCGATATATAAGTTGACAGACGGATTAAGTCAAAAGATTTTAAGAAATATAATTTATAGCCTTCTAAAAGAGTATATAAATGAAATAGAAGAAATTTTTGACGAAGATTTTTTGACAGAATATAATTTGTTGGGAATAAGAAAAGCCATAAAAAACATCCATTTTCCAGAGTCACCAGAAATGTTAGAGAGAGCTAAATATAGACTTATATTTCAAGAATTTTTTATTTTGCAATTGGGGTTAAATTTGATTAAAAATAGGTATGATATTGATAAATCAGGTATAAAGTTTAAATATGTAGATTTAAGCGAATTTTTAAACAATTTAAAATTTAAGTTTACTAAAGCACAGGATAAAGCTTTAAACGAAATCTTAAATGACATGTATTCAGGAAAAGTGATGAATAGACTTTTACAAGGTGATGTTGGCTCTGGCAAGACAATCATAGCGGCAGCAGCAATGTACGTTGCGGTAAAGAATGGATATCAGGCATCCATATTGACACCAACAGAAATACTTGCGAAGCAGCACTATTTATCATTAAAGGAGTTGTATGATAAGTTAGGTGTTAAAACGGAATTGTTGACAGGAAGCATCAGCAACAAAAGAAAAAATTTAATAATAGAGAAAGTCAAAAATGGTGAGATTGACGTATTAGTTGGTACACATTCTTTAATAGAAGATAATGTTCAGTTTAAAAATTTAGGTTTGGCAATAACAGATGAACAGCATAGATTTGGAGTTAGACAAAGGGCCATGTTTAAAAATAAGGGCAATCAAACGAATGTTCTTGTAATGACGGCAACACCTATTCCAAGAACTTTGGCATTAATGCTGTATGGAGATTTGGATATATCTATAATAGACGAATTGCCTCCAGGAAGAAAGAAAGTTGAAACGTATGCTATAAGTGGAGCTTTAAGAGAGAGGGCGTATAAATTCGTCGTAAATGAAATAAAAAAAGGACACCAAGCTTACATAGTCTGCCCACTTATAGAAGATTCACAAACTATATATGCAAAATCGGCAGAGGTGGTCTATGAAGAAATTTATAAGGGCGTTTTTAAGGATTTTAGAGTTGGCTTAGTTCATGGTGGAATGAATTCAAACGATAAGGACAAAGTGATGAGTGAATTTGTTGATGGGGAAATAGATATATTAGTTTCTACAACAGTTATTGAAGTTGGTGTAAATGTTCCAAACGCAACAGTAATTGTTATTGAAAACGCAGAGAGATTTGGATTGGCTCAGTTGCATCAATTAAGGGGGCGTGTTGGAAGATCATCACATCAATCGTATTGTATTTTGATAGCTTACTCATATTCTGATGTTGTCAAAAAAAGATTGAAGGTTATGACTGAAACAAATGATGGTTTTAAAATTGCAGAAAAAGATTTGGAGATAAGGGGACCAGGAGAATTTTTTGGAGTAAAGCAACATGGATTGCCTGAACTTAAATTGGCCAATTTATTTGATGATATAGAAATATTAAAACTGGCTCAAAAAGCTGTAGAAAGATTTATAAGTTATGATGGTAATTTTGAAAGACATAGTAAAATGAAAGCAGAATTGATAGAGAGATTTAGGGATAAATTAGAAGGAATTATACTAAATTAATTGCTGGGAGGAAAAGATAATGGGAAAGATAGCCATAGTGACAGATAGTGTATCTGATATTCCAGATGATATTGTAAAACTATATGATATATATGTTGTGCCGCTGACAGTTGATATTGATGGTATATCTTATAAAGACGGAGTAGATATAAAAAAAGATGAATTTTACGATTTGATAAATTCTGGGAAAATGCCTAACACTTCACAAGTATCACCTATTGAATTTATGGATGTTTTTAGTGATTTGTTGAAAAGTTATGATGAAATAATCTGTATTTTAATGTCATCAAAATTAAGTGGTACATATCAGTCAGCATTGTTGGCTAAAGACAATTTAAAAAATCAAAACATAACAGTGATTGATTCTAAAAATTTTTCTTTAGGCGAGGGATTTATTGTCATCGAAGCTGGAAAAATGGCGTGCAATGGCAACACCAGTGATGAGATAATTGCCAGAGTGACAAACATGATACCAAAAATTAGCTATACAATGATCTTTGATTCGTTGGATTATCTTTACAAAGGAGGACGATTAAAAAAGACGCAGGCGATTTTAGGAAGTATTTTAAATATTAAGCCAATACTGGTTAATAATGATGGCGAATTAGAAATAAAGGACAAGGTTAGAGGTCGAAAAAATGCTATAAAATGGATTATAAATTATATGAGAGAGACTAAAGTCGATTTTACTAAAAAAGAGATTGGGCTTTTACATACTGATAGGGAAGAGTTTATGTTAGAAATTGAGAATGCAATTCGCAACGAATTTGGTGCAACTAATTTTATAAGAAATAGGGCCGGTTGCACAGTCGGAGTTCATGCTGGACCGTCTGCTGTTGGAATATTTTTTGAATCTAATTAATTTTTATTTTAAATAAGTTTTAACGCCATTTTTGTCACCTCGAAACAAAATTGCTAAATAAATTATAGTTTATTGATGTCTTTATTGGGCAAATTAATATTGAAATCATTAAATGGAGGTGATAAAAATGGCAGCAGGTTCAGAGACAAAAAATCCTCTTGTAGTAAGAGAAGCTAAGCAAGCTATGAGCAAATGGAAATACGAAATAGCAAGCGAACTTGGAATAAATCCTCCAGCCGATGGTTATTGGGGCACACTTACATCCCGTGATTGCGGCGCTGTAGGTGGTCACATGGTGAAAAAAATGATCCAAATGGCTGAAAGCCAAATCGCTAATAAAGGTACACTTAGATAACAAAAGATACCCTCACGGGTATCTTTTTAAATAAGATTTTGGAAATATATCTCAACAATATATAAGAAAATATTAACATGAATATATAAAATAATATGTGGCAAATTAATATTGAAATCATTAAATGGAGGTGATAAAAATGGCAGCAGGTTCAGAGACAAAAAATCCTCTTGTAGTAAGAGAAGCTAAGCAAGCTATGAGCAAATGGAAATACGAAATAGCAAGCGAACTTGGAATAAATCCTCCAGCCGATGGTTATTGGGGCACACTTACATCCCGTGATTGCGGCGCTGTAGGTGGTCACATGGTAAAAAAGATGATCCAAATGGCTGAAAGCCAAATCGCTAATAATGGAACATTGAAGTAATTAAATTAAAAGGGTAGCCAATTGCGGTTACCCTTTTTAATTAAAATTTAATCCAGGTAGTAATCTACCTGGATTGGGAGAGGAGAAATTGAAGGAAGAATTTTGGGGAAATTGGTTTCCCAAGTATATTATTTGCCATATCTTAAAAGTTTTATACATAATTTTGTATCTAATCATAAAATGTGCTAAAATATTTTAGAATTGGAGGTGTGATTTTGAGGGTTATATCTGGTATGGCTAAAGGCAGAAAATTAAAATGCCCACCTGGAAGGGCAATTAGGCCTACGTCTGACATGGTTAAAGAATCGCTTTTCAATATAATAAGTGCTGACATATACGATTCTATATTTTTAGATTTATTTTCTGGAACAGGTAGTATAGGTATTGAAGCATTAAGTAGAGGAGCTAATATTTGCTACTTTGTAGAAAAAGTATATAATAATATTAAATACATAAATGATAATGTTAAATTGCTTGGCTCTATTGATAGTGCAGTGATTTTGCATATGGATGCATTGCATGCTTTAGATTATTTTAATAAGAATAATATTAAGTTTGATTTTATATACATTGATCCGCCGTATTACAATAACTTGTATGTTGAACCGTTAAATAAAATAAGTGAATATGAGTTATTGAATACTGATGGTTACGCAATTGTTGAGCATCATAAAAATGATTTTTTAGAAGAAAGGTACGGCAGCTTGCAAAAATTTAGGATGAAAAAATATGGAGAAACGATATTAACATTTTTTAAGGAGGCAACAGATGAATATAGCAGTATATCCAGGTAGTTTTGATCCTGTTACAAATGGGCATTTAGATGTTATAAAAAGAGCAGCAAAAGTTTTCGATAAATTAATTGTAGCGGTGCTTGTTAATCCATCTAAAACTCCTATGTTTTCATTGGAAGAACGAGTAGAGATGTTAAAAGAAGTAACTGCTGACATTGAAAATGTGGAAATTGATAGTTTTTCTGGTTTGCTTATAGAATATTTAGAAAAAGTCAATTCAAAGATTATTGTAAAAGGACTGCGAATGGTTTCAGACTTTGAATACGAATTTCAGATGGCTTTGATAAACAAAAAGTTAAATCCGGAAGTTGAAACTATATTTTTTATGACAAGCAATAAATATGGATATCTAAGTTCCAGCATAGTTAAAGAAGTAGCAAGGTTTGGGGGGTGCTTATCGGATCTCGTTCCAGATTCAGTAATTGAAAAGATATTACAAAAAATTAAAGATTAAGGGGGCATTTCGTTGGAAGTGGCTGATAATTTAGAAGTATTAGAACTTTTAGATTCATTGGAGGATTATATCGAGAAAAGTTCCACCATACCTCTATCGCAAAAAACCTTGATAAATAAGGATGAAATCTTGGAAATTATAAAGCAAATCAGAATTAAGCTGCCTGATGAATTAAAAAAAGCTGAGTGGATTAAACAAGAAAGGCAAAAAATATTGATAGAAGCCCAGCAAGATGCTGAAACAATTTTGAAAGAAGCTGAGCAGAGAATTAATCAAATGGTAAATGAAAATGAAATTGTTAAAAAAGCCGAAAAAAAAGCAGCAGAAATAATAGCTCAAGCGCAAACTAATGCAAAAGAAATAAGACTTGGAAGCAAAGATTATGCTGACGAACTGTTAGCTAAACTGGAGAAAAATGTTTCAGAATTATTAAATACGATAAAGAATAATAGGAATGAATTAAGAGGCATAAAGTAATCATGCCTCTTTGTTTGTCATGGAAATTAGGATGACAAGAAAAATAACAGATAAAAGTGAAATTATAAACATAAGTGAAGATATCTCAAATATGCTTATCATACTCTTCATATTACCCTGATAGAAAGCTTCTGTAGCTGTTATATTGTCAATGTTTATAAATTTCAAAAAGACAAAGGAAAACAATGCAGCAAAAAGGCTATGAATAGCCTTTGCAATTAAATACGGTAAGTAGTTTATCTTGGTGTTATTAATGACACCTATTACTTGTCCATGCGTTGATAGGCCACCCCATGCTAAAATTGAGCTTATTAGTATGACCTTTTGGTATAATGGTGCTGTTGCTTGGCTAATCATATTGGAACCTATCGTGATCTCCATTAAGCCGCTTAGATATCCAGCAATCAAATTTTTGTTAAAACCAATTGCTTCAAATATCGGTGTAATAACCTTTTCTATAGCGTCTATTAAACCGTATACCTTTAGAAATTCTATTAAAACTGAAAATGTTATAATATAACCACCTATCATGATCATCGTGTTCATGGAGTATTTAACTGCACTTCCTAAGATTTCTCCAAAATTAGCTATTAAATCATCAGGATTGCTTTGACGAATATTATGGTATTCTGAACTTTTTAAATTTTTATTTTCGATATTATAATTTCTAAAAATTATACCAGTAGTAATTGCTGCTAAATAATTTGACAACATTATTATATAACCAATTGTAGAGCTATTAAACATCCCCATGGCGACTACGCCTAACATAAATAGTGGTCCAGAGTTGTTGCAAAATGTCATTAACCTTTCAGCTTCGGCTGTATTTAAAAGTTTTTCTTCCCACAATCTTTTTATTATTTGCGCACCAACAGGATACCCAGATGTGTATCCAACAGCCATTGCAAAACCACCGTTGCCAGAAACATTGAATATTGGACGCATTATAGGCTCTAAAAATTTACCAAGCATTTTGACAAATCCTAATTGTACCAGCATTTCAGATCCGATGAAAAAGGGAAGTAACGCTGGGAATACTGTAAAAAGCCATAGATTGATTCCTGACTTTGCAGCAGCAAGCGAATTTTTTGGGAATATTATAATTGAAATAACGAGAAATAAGACAAACACAATCGATAAAGCTTTTGTTTTATCTCCTTTCAATGTTGTCCCCCCCCTTGAAGTTTCCATAGTATATTTTTATTAAAGAGGGGGAAATAAAATGATTATTTTACTATAAACTTTTTAGTAAAATCCAAACTTGAAACTGGTTCATTTGTATATGCAAGCGTATATATGTCTGTTGCTTTTAAATCTATTTCAAACATTTCTACGTTAGACAGGATTTTGTTATATTCAGAAACTTTAGTAATAATTGGTATGCTTGCTTTGTTTTTAATTTCTCTAAGCAATTTTAAACCTTTCTTAGTGGCGCCTAATATTCTTATATAATTTGGCCCATCAAATTTTAAATAAATGCTTGAATCAATATCCAATAAGACGTGCATCATTATTCGCCTTATTCTGCTTTCGGTATACCTTTTAGTTTTGATGTAGCCGATTATGTCGCTTAAATTATTGTAAAGAGATGAGGCTTTTTTTATACGATTTTCTAAGCCTTCTGTAACGTCAAAAACATCTTTTACTGATGCATCATTTCTCAAACGATAAACTACTATTTTAGCAAAATCGTCTAAATTAACGGGACCATGACCTTCTGCAATGCAATTTTTTAAAATTTCAAGAGAATATTGTGGCATATATTTTTCTAATATAGAATAATTTTTATCGTTTATGGCTTTTCTAAGATATGTAGCACTTGCAAAAGATTCTACTGTTTCCAGAGAATTATAGCCTGGTCCAAATCTTTTTAATGTCAAAGGTTTAATATTGCTGTTTAACTTGATTAAGCTTTTTATGTATTCAATTCCAAGTATGTTATTTGGATTTCCGATAATATTGTCAATGGTCCTTCCAAAATATTTTGATAATGCTACTTCACGTGCCTTTGCATATGTGATGCCGCTTTTTAAATAATTTTTCAAAAGCGATTTATAGTCTTCTGGTTCATCTAACAGAAATTTTGATATTTGGTATAATTCGTCAATAAAGCCATGTTCGCTTCCAAACGATATGTAATCAACGATGTGTAATGAATCAAGTAATTTTATTGCACCGTATGCAAATTTTTCTGCAGTGGAAACAGCGTATATTGTAGGTAACTCAATGACTAAATCTATTCCGGATAATAGTGCTGATTCCGTTCTTGACCACTTATCTATGATAGAAGGAATGCCACGCTGCACAAAATTGCCGCTCATTACTGCTACCACAAAGTCTGCTTTTGTCATTTCGATAGATTTTTTTATGTGATATATATGTCCATTGTGAAGTGGATTGTATTCTACAATTAAACCTAATACGCTCATAATATGCGCCTTTCTAAAAAATTATTAATTGTACTTATTATTTTATAAAAAATATGTTAAAATGTAAAATGTGTATACAATATATTTCTTCTTTTTAAAGGAGAAATATATAAAGATAAATATTTTGGAGGAAGGGACGATTTTATGAGTATTATTCAAAGTATCATTGAAAAAGCCAAAAGTGACAAAAAGAAAATTGTTCTGCCGGAAGGTGCGGAACCAAGGACATTAAAGGCTGCTGAGATAGTCCTAAAAGAGGGAATCGCAGATTTAGTGCTTCTGGGAAATGAGGACGAGATAAAAAGTGCAGCAAAAGATTTGGACATATCCAAAGCAGAAATCATTGACCCTGTAAAGTCTGAAATGTTTGATAGGTATGCTAATTATTTTTATGAATTAAGAAAGAGTAAAGGAATTACTTTAGAAAAAGCCAGAGAAACAATCAAAGATAATATTTATTTTGGATGTATGATGGTTAAAGATGGTTATGCTGATGGATTGGTATCTGGTGCTATTCATGCTACTGCAGATTTATTAAGACCCGCATTTCAGATAATTAAAACGGCTCCAGGTGCAAAGATAGTATCAAGCTTTTTTATAATGGAAGTACCTAATTGCGAATATGGTGAAAATGGTGTATTTTTGTTTGCTGATTGTGCAGTTAATCCATCACCTAATGCAGAAGAACTTGCTTCTATTGCTGTACAATCTGCTAATACTGCGAAGAATTTGTTGGGCTTTGAACCAAAAGTTGCGATGCTTTCATTTTCCACAAAAGGCAGTGCATCACATGAATTAGTAGATAAGGTAAGAAAAGCGACAGAGATAGCAAAGGATTTGATGCCAGATGTTGCTATCGACGGTGAATTGCAATTAGATGCTGCTCTTGTTAAAGAAGTTGCAGAGTTAAAAGCTCCAGGAAGCAAAGTTGCAGGATGTGCAAATGTGCTTATATTCCCTGACTTACAAGCTGGCAACATAGGATATAAGCTTGTGCAGAGGTTAGCTAAGGCAAATGCAATTGGACCGATAACACAAGGAATGGGTGCACCAGTTAACGATTTATCAAGAGGATGCAGTTATAGAGATATTGTCGATGTAATAGCAACAACAGCTGTACAAGCTCAATAAAATGTAAAGTATGGAGGATGAAAACTATGAAAATACTGGTTATTAATTGCGGAAGCTCTTCACTGAAATATCAACTAATTGAATCTACTGATGGAAATGTGCTGGCGAAAGGTCTTGCCGAAAGGATCGGCATAAATGATTCTCTATTGACGCATAACGCTAATGGAGAAAAAATCAAGATAAAAAAAGACATGAAAGATCACAAAGACGCAATAAAATTAGTTTTAGATGCTTTGGTAAACAGTGATTATGGTGTTATAAAGGATATGTCTGAAATAGATGCTGTAGGCCATAGAGTTGTTCACGGAGGAGAATCTTTTACTTCATCAGTCCTAATAAATGATGAAGTGTTAAAAGCAATAACAGATTGCATAGAATTAGCTCCACTGCATAATCCTGCTAACATAGAGGGTATTAAAGCTTGCCAGCAAATCATGCCAGACGTTCCAATGGTGGCAGTATTTGATACAGCTTTTCATCAGACAATGCCTGATTATGCATATCTTTATCCAATACCTTATGAATACTACACAAAGTACAGAATAAGAAGATATGGATTTCATGGTACGTCGCATAAATATGTTTCAAATAGGGCTGCAGAGATTTTAAATAGGCCTATTGAAGATTTGAAAATTATAACATGTCATCTTGGAAATGGTTCCAGCATTGCTGCCGTCAAATATGGTAAATCAATTGACACAAGCATGGGATTTACGCCATTAGAAGGTTTGGCTATGGGTACACGATCTGGAAACATAGATCCATCTATCATTTCTTATCTTATGGAAAAGGAAAAGATAAGCGCTGAAGAAGTGGTAAATATATTAAACAAAAAATCCGGCGTTTATGGCATTTCAGGAATAAGCAGCGATTTTAGAGATTTAGAAGATGCTGCGTTTAAAAATGGTGATGAAAGAGCTCAACTTGCTTTAAATGTATTTACGTATCGAGTAAAGAAGACGATTGGCGCTTATGCAGCAGCTATGGGAGGCGTTGATGCCATTGTATTTACAGCAGGCGTTGGTGAAAATGGACCGGAGATACGAGAATTTATACTTGATGGATTAGAGTTCTTAGGGTTTAGCTTGGATAAGGAAAAAAATAAGGTGAGAGGTAAAGAAACTATTATATCTACGCCAAATTCAAAAGTTAGCGTGATGGTTGTCCCGACTAATGAAGAATACATGATTGCTAAAGACACTGAAAAGATTGTAAAGAGTATAAAATAGCATTCTTGACAAATGTTTACCCCATTAGTATAATTAATTTTGGCAATTATATTGGGGTGAGAAAATGAAAATTGATTTATCAAAAATTAAGGGACATAGGGGTCGCAGCATTGAAGTCAACTACGTAGAAAATCTGAGTGTTCTTGAGGCAAATAGCAACAGATACGTGGTTATAAAGCCAATTACCGTTACTGGAAGCATAACACACGACAGTGAAGGGATAGTTTTAAAGCTTTTAGCACGTGGGGCTATTAAAGTAACATGCGATAGGTGCCTTGATGAATTCGAGTATGAGTTTGTAATACCGATTGATGAAGTAGTGAACGAGTCTGATGATGAATTTTCTGGTGAAGTGGAAGATGAAAAGCTTGATTTGACGAAGATTGTAATTGAAAATGTAGAACTTTCTCTTCCGATGAAATTCATTTGCTCCGATGATTGCAAGGGTCTATGTCCTACTTGTGGTAAAAATCTTAATCATGAAAAATGCGATTGCCAAATAAAAGAAATTGATCCACGCCTTTCAGTTTTGAATAAATTACTGCAGAAGATGTAGGAGGTGTATAGTATGCCAGTTCCAAAGCGTAGAACATCTAAGGCAAGAAGAGATAAGAGAAGGCATAGCCATAGTTTAGCTGTACCTGCTTATGTTTTGTGCCCACAATGTCACGAACCAAAATTGCCTCACAGAGTTTGCTTAAGCTGTGGTTATTACGATGGTAAAGAGGTATTGAAAGTGGAAGAAAAGTAATGGAGTTTTCTCTATTACTTTTCTTTTTTTATTTCTTGACTTTTATACATGGCGTAATTTATAATTATGAGTAAGTCATAAAAACAACTTATATTTGGAGCTGATAATGTGGCCACGAAGCTTAGTAAAAGAGATAGACTAAAAAAATTAAAAATTGAAATCGAAAAATATCCATTTTATACTGATGACGAATTAGCTGATTTGTTTTCGGTTAGCGTTCAGACGATAAGGCTGGATAGAATGGAATTAGGTATTCCAGAGCTTAGAGAAAGAATAAAGAACGTTGCTGAAAAAAATTATAACAAGGTAAAAGCAATAGTAGGCAGCGAAATAGTAGGTGAGCTTATCGATTTAGAGTTAGGAAAAAGCGGAATATCTGTTTTCGAGCCTACGCCTGAAATGGCTTTTTTAAAGACGAAAATTATAAGAGGGCATTACATATATTCACAAGCAGAGTCTTTGGCGATATCTGTTATCGATGCTGAGGCTGCATTGATAGGTGTTGCAAATATAAAGTATAAATATCCAGTCAAGATAGGTGATAGGCTTGTCGCAAAAGCAGAAGTAACCAGAAAAAGAGGAAATAAATATTTTGTATGGGTTATGATTAAAGTGAAAGATAGAGAAGTGTTCAGAGGCAAATTTATATTAGTATCTTTAGAAAGCGATAGCACCGAAAAGGAGGTGCAACAACCTTGAAAATAGCAGTTGATGCTATGGGCGGAGATTATGCTCCATATGAAATAATAAAAGGTGTTGAAAAGGCATTAGATAGTTTTGATATAGAAATAGTTTTGGTTGGAAACAAAGAGCAATTAGATAAATATGTAAAAGAAAAAGATGGCTTGATTATTGTACATGCAAAAGATGTAATTACAAACAATGAACCACCTGTAGCTGCCATAAGGAAAAAGAAAGATTCTTCTATGGCTGTTGGCATTGAAATGCTTAAAAGGGATGAAGTGGATGCTTTTTTATCAGCAGGCAATACGGGTGCTTTAATGGCGGGTTCGCTTTTTAATATTGGAAGGATCAAAGGGATAGATAGGCCAGCGTTGGCACCAATACTGCCAACTTTGAATGGTGCCACGATTTTACTTGATGCAGGTTCAAACACAGATTGCAAACCAATAAATTTGTTCCAGTTTGCTATAATGGGAAGTGTATATGCACAAAAAATGCTTAATGTCGAGAACCCTAAAATTGGATTGTTTAATATTGGCGCTGAAGAAGAAAAAGGAAATGAGCTTACAAAACAAGTTTACGATTTAATAAAAAACTCTCATTTAAATTTCATTGGAAATGTCGAGGGTAGAGACATTGCTTATGGGATTGCAGACGTTGTAACATGTGATGGATTTGTTGGAAACGCCATCTTAAAATCTATGGAAGGGACTGCATCTGTAATATCATCCTTGTTAAAGCAGGAGCTTCAAAGGAATATATTTACTAAATTAGGTGCTATGTTAATTTACGGTGCTTTAAAGAACATAGTTAAGAAAATGGATTACACTGAATATGGTGGTGCTCCGCTTCTTGGTATAAAAAAACCTGTTATTAAGGCTCATGGAAGTTCGAAAGAAAAAGCAATTTTTAATGCTATAAGACAGGCTAAAACAATTGTGGAAATGGATGTTATATCACACATCCAGAGGGAAATAGAATTGATTGGAGATGATATAAGTGCCGCAAAATAGAGATTTCAAAGCTGGAATTTTAGGAACGGGAAGTTTTGTCCCAGAAAACAAGTTGACAAATCAAGATCTAGAAAAGATGGTGGATACTTCAAATGAATGGATCGTATCGAGGACAGGAATAAAGGAAAGACGCATTGCACCACAATCAATGACTACGTCTTACATGGCAACTGAAGCGGCAAAAAAAGCTATTGAAGATGCTGGTATAGAAGCTTCAGAAATAGATTTAATTATCGTTGCAACTGTTGTTCCAGATATGAATTTCCCTTCTACTGCTTGTCTTGTACAGGCGAATATTAAAGCTACAAAAGCAGCGGCTTTTGACATAGAAGTAGGATGTTCTGGATTTATATATGGCCTTTCTATAGCAAAACAGTTTGTGGAGAGTGGTACATATAAGACTGTCCTTGTGATTGCAGCAGACGTGTTATCAAAAATAACCAATTGGGAAGACAGGAATACTTGTGTACTATTTGGTGATGGAGCAGGGGCTGCTATAGTAGGTCCGGTTAAAGATGGATACGGAATTTTAGACAATGTCATTGGGGCTGATGGAACTGGAGGAATGCATTTATACATGCCAGCTGGTGGTTCGCGAATGCCAGCAAGTGAAGATACTGTAAAAAACAAATTACATACAATCCATATGAATGGGCAGGAAGTTTTTAAATTTGCAGTCAATGTCATGAATACAGCAACTGTAGAGGTTTTAAATAGATGCGGATTGAAACCTGAAGATGTAGATCTTTTTATACCACATCAAGCAAATATTAGAATAATAGATGCAGCAATGAAAAAGTTGAAACTATCAAAAGAAAAAGTTTTTATCAACTTGGATAAATACGGAAATATGTCTGCAGCTTCTGTCATTGTCGCTTTAGACGAGGCTTTAAAAGCAGGGAGAATAAAAAATGGAGATATAATTTTGATGGTTGCGTTTGGCGCTGGTTTAACGTGGGGTTCTACTGTGATAAAGTGGTTGAGATAGGAGTGAGAACATGATAAAGACACAGATTACTGATTTATTTGGCTTGGAATATCCTATATTTCAAGGTGGAATGGCTTGGGTTGCAACAGCAGAATTGGCTGCTGCAGTTTCAAATGCTGGTGGACTTGGCATTATTGGTGCAGGAAATGCACCTGCCAGTTTTGTCAAAGAACAAATAAGAAAAGCGAGAGAATTGACTGATAGACCTTTTGGTGTTAATGTAATGTTAATGTCGCCATTTGTCGATGAAGTTATGGATGTTGTAATAGAAGAAAAAGTAAGTGTTATCACTACAGGTGCTGGGAATCCAGGCAAATATATAAACAGGTTAAAAGAAAACAATATAAAAGTTGTTCCAGTTGTCCCATCTGTTGCATTAGCTAAAAGAATGGAATCAATTGGAGTAGATGCAGTTGTAGCAGAAGGAACAGAATCAGGTGGACATATAGGTGAGCTTACTACTATGGCTTTAGTGCCGCAAGTTGTTGATGCGGTGAGTATACCTGTCATAGCGGCAGGTGGCATTGGCGACGGAAGAGGTGTTGCTGCAGCTTTTTGCCTTGGAGCTCAAGGTGTTCAGTTGGGCACACGATTTGTATGTTGTACGGAATGTACAGCAAATGAAAAATATAAGGAGTACATAATAAATGCTAAGGACAGAGATGCAGTTGTGACTGGCAGAACTACAGGACATCCCGTAAGATCTTTAAAAAATCATCTTACAAGAGAGTTTGAAAAAGCAGAACAAAATGGAGCTTCAAAAGAAGAGTTGGAACAGTTAGGTGCAGGAAAGTTAAGAGATGCAGTAGTATATGGAGATGTTTTAAATGGTTCTGTTATGGCTGGTCAAATATCTGGTCTTATAAACGATATTAAGCCTGCTAAAGCAATAATTGAGGATTTGTTTAATGATGCTGAGAAAATTATTGTAAGTTTATATGGAGGCTTTAAAAGATGAAAATTGCATTTATATATCCAGGACAAGGTGCACAATATACAGGAATGGGCAAAGAAATATATGAAAATTATGCTGAGGCGAGAGAAGTTTTTGAAGAGGCAAATGATGCATTAAGATACGATATTACTAGATTATGTTTTGAAGGTCCTGATGAAGAATTAATGAAGACAGAAAATACACAACCTGCCATATTGACAGTAAGTATTGCATTAACTAAGGTGCTATCAAAAAGAGGGTTGAAAGCAGATGTGACGGCTGGCTTAAGCTTAGGTGAATACAGTTCTCTTGTATATTCAGGTGTATTATCTTTTAAAGATGCAGTGAAGCTTGTGAAGAAAAGAGGAGAATACATGCAAAATGCTGTTCCAATAGGTATAGGAGGAATGGCAGCAATAATAGGGCTTGACAACGAAGTGGTAGAGAATATATGCTATAATATAAGAGAATTTGGTGTTGTTGAACCAGCTAACTACAATTGCCCAGGGCAATTATCGATTGCAGGTGAAATTAAAGCTTTAGAAAAAGCTGTAGAACTTGCTAAAGAAAAAGGGGCAAAAAAAGCAGTTATGTTGCCTGTTAGTGCACCATTTCACTGCAGTATGCTTAAGGATGCAGGCATTAAATTAGAAGAAGATTTGAAGCAGGTTCCAATATTTGATATGTTAGTCCCTGTTATTACTAATGTTACTGCGGATTACCTTAAAATTGACGAAGTTAAAAAGACCTTAGTGAAGCAGGTAAGCAGTCCTGTTTTATGGGAACAATCAGTAAGAAAGATGATTGATGATCAAGTTGAAGTTTTCATTGAAATAGGACCAGGAAAAACACTTACTGGATTTATGAAGAGAATAGATAAGACAAAAAAAGCCATCAATTTCGAAGATATGAGTTCGCTTGATAAACTTTTATCCACTTTGGAGGTAAACTGAATGGACAGGGAAATTAAAACGGCATTAGTGACAGGAGGAGGAAAAGGGATAGGGAAAGCTATCGCCTTAAAGTTAGCAGAAGACGGATATAATGTCGTAATTAATTATTCAAAAAGTTCGAAGGATGCTATAGAGACTGTTGAAGAAGCTAAAAAGTTTGGCGTTGAAGCTTGTGCTTTGAAGTGTGATATTTCAAATTATAATGAAGTTGAAAAAATGGTCAATGACATAATCGATATGTTTGGCGATATTGACGTTGTTGTAAATAATGCTGGAATAACAAAAGATAACCTTATACTTAGAATGTCAGAAGACGACTGGGATAATGTTATAGATGTTAATTTAAAGGGAACTTTTAATGTAATAAAATTTGTTTCTAAGTATATGATAAAAAGAAGAAAAGGAAAAATTATAAACATATCTTCAGTAGTAGGCGTGATTGGAAATGCAGGACAATCCAATTATGCGGCATCTAAAGCTGGAATTATAGGTTTGACAAAATCTTTGGCAAAAGAATTGGCGCCCAGAGGAATAACTGTTAATGCTATTGCGCCAGGTTTTATAGAAACGGATATGACAGATGTATTAAGTGAAACAGTAAAATTGTCAATGTTGAATTCCATACCATTAAAAAGAGCAGGAAAACCACAGGATATAGCAAATGTAGTGTCTTTTCTTGCCAGCAATGCTTCTGATTATATTACAGGACAGGTAATCAATGTTGACGGAGGAATGGTAATGTAATATTATTCTAATATGGGTGCTTTGAGAGGAGGTGAACTTTATGGAGTTTGAAAAGATTAGGGACATAATTGTTGAACAATTAGGGGTAGATCCAGAAGAAGTCACTATGGAGTCATCTTTTATAGATGATCTTGGAGCAGATTCACTTGATATAGTTGAATTAATCATGGCGCTTGAGGAAGAATTTGATGTCGAAATTCCTGATGAAGATGCAGAAAAAATTAAGACAGTTGGTGATGTAGTAGAATATTTAAAAAATCTTGAAAAGTAATATTAAGTCCCGCAATTGCGGGACTTAATTAGATGATTATTTGATGGAGGATTATCTATGAATAGGGTTGTAATAACTGGTATAGGAGCCATAACTCCAATAGGCAATAACATTGATGATTTATGGAATTCTCTTATAAATGGGAAGTCTGGAATTGATAGAATTTCCAGATTTGATGTTTCAGCATATCCAACGAAACTGGCGGCAGAAGTAAAAGATTTCGAACCGACAGATTATATTGATAAAAAAGAAGCCAAGAGGATGGATAGATTCACTCAGTTTGCTTTGGCATCTGCAAAAATGGCTTTAGCAGATTCAGGACTTGATCTTGCCTGTGAAGATTTGGATAGAATAGGTGTTGTGTATGGCTCAGGAATAGGTGGAATAGAAACATTAGAAAATCAACAGAATATTTTAAGGGAGAAAGGCCCAGGAAGAGTAAGTCCTTTTTTTGTTCCGATGATGATTGCGAACATGGCAGCGGGGCTCATATCGATTACTTTCGGACTTAAAGGACACAATGAAACGATAGTCAATGCGTGCGCATCAAGTTCCAATGCCATAGGTGATGCATTTAAAGTAATTGAACGTGGTGATGCGGATGTAATTGTTACTGGTGGTAGTGAAGCTGCAATAACACCTTTAGCAATTGCAGGATTTTGCTCAATGAAGGCGATGTCAACAAATGAAGACCCTAAAACGGCATGCAGACCTTTTGACGCTAAGAGAGACGGATTTATAATGGGAGAAGGTTCGGCTACACTTGTCCTCGAGTCATTGGACCATGCCTTAAAAAGAGGTGCTAAAATATACTGTGAGATTGTGGGTTATGGTGCTACTGCTGATGCTTATCATATAACTGCACCTGCACCTTTGGGTGAAGGAGCAGCAAGAGCGATGAAACTTGCACTAAAAGATGCTGGTATTTCGCCAGATGATATTGATTATATAAACGCACACGGGACTTCTACAGAGTACAACGATAAATATGAAACTATGGCTATTAAAAATGTATTTGGAGAACATGCTTATAAATTGAAGATTAGTTCCACCAAGTCTATGACAGGACATATGCTTGGAGCATCAGGGGCTGTGGAAGCTGTAGCTACAATACTTGCTATAAAAAATGGAATTGTTCCCCCTACTATCAATTATGAAACTCCAGATCCTGAATGCGATTTGGATTATGTTCCAAATAAAGCCTTAAAAATGGATGTAAATTATGCTTTGTCAAATTCTTTTGGCTTTGGAGGACACAATGCTTCATTAGTGTTTAAAAAATATTGAAAGAGGCACAATCATGGAGTTAAGCGATAGATATGAAAATTTAGAGAAAAATATGGGTTATACTTTTAATAATAAAAAATTGCTTAAAAATGCTTTAACACATAGTTCATGGGCAAATGAAAGCAAAAACTTTCTAAGCAGCAATGAAAGATTGGAATTTTTAGGAGATTCTGTATTAAGCATTGTAATAAGTGAATACTTATATAAAAATAGGACTGATCTGGAAGAAGGCTATTTGTCAAAGTACAGAGCTGAAATAGTCTGTGAGCCTTCACTTGCTCGATGTGCGAGAGAGATAGATATTGGCAAGTATTTAAATATAGGTAGAGGTGAAGAGATGACAGGTGGACGCAATAGGGATTCTATCCTTGCAGATGCGATGGAAGCTTTAATAGCTGCAGTCTACTTGGATTCGGATCTTAAAACGGTAAGTGAAGTTGTATTAAGGCTCTTTGAGAAAATTATAAACGAAGTGTTAAGTGGACTAATATATCGGGATTATAAGACAAAATTACAAGAAGTAACGCAAAAAATGGGCTCAGAAAGAGTGATTTATAAATTAATAGATGAATATGGTCCTGATCACAATAAGATGTTTGTAATAGAAGTTTTTGTCGGTGAAAATAGACTTGGCAGAGGGAAGGGAAGAAGTAAAAAAGAAGCTGAGCAATATGCAGCCATGGAGGCTTTAAGTAAGATGGGGTTAATATGAAAGATATCTACATTATACCGATTTTTGTCCCTCATTTAGGTTGTCCTCATAAATGTGTTTTTTGTAATCAAGATGAAATAACTGGTTTAAAATCTAAAGTGAATGAGGAATACGTAGAAAGAACTATCGAAGATTATTTGAAGACTATTCCGAAAAATGCTCACATTGAAGTTTCATTTTATGGAGGAAGCTTTACAGGAATACCGTTGGAAACACAAAAAAAATTTTTATCTATTGTGCAAAAATATTTGATATTAGGTAGTATTGATGCAATTAGATTGTCTACTAGACCTGATTATATTGATGAGGTTATTCTTGACAATTTAAAAAGATATGGTGTTTCGATTATAGAACTGGGTGTACAAAGTATGGATAATGAAGTGCTTTTAAAGAGTCATAGAGGTCATAGTGCTGTTGATGTTTTTAGAGCATCTGAATTGATAAAGGAATACGGATTTACATTAGGTTTACAGATTATGATAGGATTGCCAGGTGACAATAGACAGAAATTATTAGAAACGGCTGATAAGATAATCTCTTTAAGGCCTGCGTTTGTCAGAATTTATCCTACTCTTGTTTTGAAAGGTACTTATTTGGAAAAGATGTATAAAAATGGAATGTATATGCCTATTAGTTTGGAAGATGCTGTAGAGATTTCAAAAGAATTGTACATCAAATTTAAGAAAAATCATATAGATGTAATTAGAATAGGACTACAAACTACAGATGATATAAACATAAATAAAGATGTAGTAGCTGGTCCATTTCATCCAGCGTTTGGAGAGTTAGTAAAGTCGTCTATTTATAAAGATATTGTTAAACATCTATTTCAAAATAACGATATTAAAGAATGTACGGTTTTTATTTACATTAATCCTCGCTCGGTTTCAGCTTTAGTTGGAAATAAAAAAAGAAATAAGATTTACTTGGAATCGGAATTTGGTGTAAAAATTAATATAGTTCAGCTTGAAGATGTTGAAGAAGATAGTGTGCTTTTAGAATATAATGGACATGTATTTAAAAAATCAATAGAAGATTACTTAAATGAGTCCACTATATGATCTTAAAAAATTTTTTATAAAAAGAAGGATTTAGTCATTATTTATAGAATATATATTTTGTATTCATTTTCAATTCTACTAAGGAGGTTATTATAGTGGAGGTTCTAAAAGTATCAGCTAAATCTCAACCTAAATCTGTAGCAGGTGCATTGGCGGCTGTATTGAGAGACAAGTCTGTAGCTGAGATACAGGCTGTCGGAGCGGGAGCCGTAAATCAGGCTGTTAAGGCAATAGCAATAGCAAGAGGATTTGTGGCGCCTAACGGTATAGATTTAATTGCTATACCAGCTTTTTCAGAAATAGAAATAGAAGGGGAGACCCGAACAGCAATAAAGTTCATAGTAGAACCAAGATAATTAAAACCTGCTAAAGCAGGTTTTAATTATCTTGTGGAGTGCCTTTTAATTCTAATTTTTGGAGGGTCTTATGTTTTTAAAGAAATTAGAGATAATAGGATTTAAGTCCTTTGCAGATAGAGTTGTATTGAATTTTGAAAAGGGAATTACAGCAATTGTTGGTCCAAACGGAAGTGGGAAAAGCAATATTTCAGATGCTGTAAGGCTTGTTTTGGGAGAACAAAGTATCAAAAGTTTAAGAGGAAATAAATTAGAAGATGTCATTTTTGTAGGCACAGAAAATAGAAAGCCGTTGAGTTTTGCGGAAGTTACGTTGACACTTGATAACAGTGATCACATGCTTCCACTGGATTTTACTGAGGTGGTAATAACCAGAAAAATATTTAGATCTGGTGAAAGCGAATTTTATATAAACAAGACTCAATGCAGATTAAAAGATGTATTTGAGCTGTTTATGGATACAGGAATGGGGCGAGATGGGTACTCTATCATTGGTCAAGGTAAAATCGATGAGATTTTACTATCACGACCAGAAGATAGAAGGCAAATTTTTGAGGAAGCTTCTGGAATTTCAAAATACAAATACAAAAAGGAAGAGGCACAAAAAAAATTAGTTGTTACGAATGAAAATATAAACAGGATAAATGATATATTGCTGGAGCTTCAAAATCAATTGGAACCTCTGCATGAACAAAAAGCAAAAGCAGAAACTTTTCTGAAATTACAGGAAGAAAAAAAACGCATTGATATAACAATTCATTGCCATGATATAGAGGAGCTTTTTAAAAAGTTAAGCAACTTTAAATCAGATTATACTGTGATTGAAAAGAATGTGTTGAAATTAAAAACAGAAATCGAAAGCAAAAAAAATACTTTAAATGAAGCGGAATTAGAGCTTGAAAGTTTTAAAAAACAATTAGACGAAATAAAACAAGATTATTATAATTCTAAAAATGAGATAGAGACATTAAATGGAAAGATAGAACTTTTAAATGAGAAAGTAAAAAATAGTGAAGAAAATATAGATAGATTTAAAAAATCTCTTGAAGATAGTAAGAATAAATCATCTCTTACATCAAAAGAAATAGGTGAAATTAATGACAGCATAAAAGAGATTGAGTCAAAGAAACAATATTTTGAATCAGAATTAAGTAATCTTATTTCAAGGTATGAATCTATAAAAGAAGAGTCTAATTTAAAACAAATGGAAGTTGAATCTGCAAAAGAAGACATGGTTGATATTTTAAATGAGATTGCAGAGAACAATAACATTCTTTCAAAGACGGAAGTAATGAAAAATAATTTATCTGAAAAATTAAATGATTTAGTTAAAACGCAAAATAATCTGCTAAATGATATTGAACTTAAAAATTATGAAGTAAGCAAAATACAAAATAACATTGAAAGCCTTAGTAGTGAATTAGTTACATTTAATGATGATAAAAATTTAACTGAAGAAAAATTGAAGTCATTAGAAAATAATATAAAGATTCAAAATGGGAAATATGAAAAAACATTAAATGAATACAACAGCGCGATAGCTAAGTTAAGGCTTCTAAGGGATATGGATAAAGAATATGAGGGATATAATCACAGCATTAAAAATTTGATGAAATACATTGAGAAGAATGAGTCATTAAAGAAGAATGTATTAGGTGTAGTTGGAGAATTAATTGATGTAAGAAGTGAATATTCTTTGGCTATTGAGATAGCATTAGGTTCAGCAATTCAAGACATTATAACGGAAACTACCGAAAGTGCTAAGGATCTCATATCTGTGCTTAAAAAGAATAATTTTGGTAGAGCGACATTTTTGCCACTTGATAATATAACGTACAAACCATTTGATAAATCTTTTAATAGAGACGATGGAGTAATAGGATTGGCTTCTGATATTATTGATTACGATAAAAAAATTGAAAAAGCGATAAAATTCATTTTGGGAAGGGTAATAGTAACAAAGGATTTAGATACTGCTATTTCGCTAAGTAGAAAATTTAAAAATCAATTTAAAATAGTGACATTAAAAGGTGAAGTCATTAATCCTGGCGGTTCGATTACTGGAGGAAGCGTCTTAAAGTCTCAAAATATATTGAAGCGGAAAGAAGATATTAAACTCGAAGATATAAAATGCAATAAATTGGCAAGAGAATTGAAAGAATTAGAAAAGTATAAAGATACTTTAACCAAAGAAATGGAAAAGACAAGAGAAAAGTTGGATAATATAATAAATAACATTAACATTAAAGCAGGCATTTTAAATGATTTAATGAAAAATAAATCTTCTTTAGAGATGGAGATAGAAAAATTAAGCACGATTATAAAACAAAGTGAATTAGAAGAAAAACAGATAAGAGATGTTATAAAAAGCTATGACGAGGAAATTAATAAATACAAAGATAACATATCGCAACTTAATCAAAAAAAAGCTTGTTTAGACAAATTGATCAGAGATTATAAAGACAACAAAGATTCTAATGCTGATGTTCTCAATAAGCTAGAGGTAGAAATAACTAATTTAAAAATTGAATTAGCAAAATATGAGCAAAAGTTGATGAATGATGTTTCGAAATTAAATGAAAAGAAGTCAGAATATAGTAACATTACTGGATCAATTATTGAGATAGAAAAAAGCATTGACAAGTATGAAAATTTAAAAATAATGTATGAAAAAGATATAAATAGAACTAATGAAAAAAGCGAAATTTTAAACGAAAGGCTTAAAAAGATTAACGAAGAAATACATGAAATGGAAAGAAAGATTGATACAAAATTGAAAAACATAAATACTGATAAAGAAATATTGGATAAATTAGAAAATGAATATTCTAAAGAAATAGAAAATAAACGTTTGAAAGAATTGAATATTCAAAAAGTTGAAATGGAAATTGAAAATATCAAAAATAAACTTTGGGAAGATTATGAGATAACTTTCAACAATGCAAAAGCAAATTTAATAAAGGAAAATATTTTGACATTGAGGCAGCAGTTATCAAAAATTAATGCATCCATTAAAGAGCTAGGAATAGTCAATCTAAATGCGATAGAGGAATACAAAAATTTAAAAGAACGATACGATTTTCTGAAGATGCAATATGATGATTTGGTGGAAGCAAAGAATTCACTTAATTCAATCATTGATGATGCAAATAAAATTATAAAGACTAAATTTAAAGATAATTTCAACTTAATCGAATCACAATTTAAAGAAACATTTAAAAAATTGTTTGGCGGTGGGAGAGCAGAATTAATTTTGACAAATCCTGATGATTTGCTTAATACGGGGATAGAAATAAATGTACAGCCTCCTGGGAAAAAGCTTCAAAACATTTCTCTCCTATCAGGTGGTGAAAAAGCATTAGTTGCAATATCATTGTTATTTGCTATGATATTAATAAGACCGACACCTTTCTGTATACTCGATGAAATAGATGCTGCCTTAGACGATGCAAATGTCGACAGATTTGCATCTTACTTGAAAGACCTTTCACGTGAATCACAGTTTATAGTTGTGACTCACAGAAAAGGTACTATGTCAGTTGCTGACACATTATATGGAGTAACTATGCAGGAAAAAGGTGTTTCAAAGTTATTATCGTTAAAATTAGAAAGTGCTTAGAAAGGAATGTAATGTATGCTAAACTTCTTCAAAAAAAATAAAAAAGATGATGAAATTGTAGAAAAAGAAGATAAAAAAGGACTTTATCAGAGACTAAGAGATGGTCTTGCAAGGACAAGGGATAATTTTACATCTAAAATAGATGGCATATTATCGTTTGGAAGAAAAGTAGACGATGAATTGTTTGAAGAATTGGAGGAAATTTTAATATTAGCAGATGTTGGTGTTTCTACAACAGAAAAGATTATTGATAATTTAAAAGAGAAAGCTAAAGAGCAGAAACTTAAAGATGCAGAAAAGATAAAGGAATTGTTGGCAGAAGAAATATACGATATTATGGAGGCTAAAGAGACGTCGTTTAAAATTACGCAACCAACTTTAATTTTAATTGTTGGTGTCAATGGTGTAGGTAAGACGACGACAATAGGCAAACTTGCCAATAAGTTTAAAAGAGATGGAAAAAGAGTACTGTTAGTGGCAGCAGATACATTTAGGGCAGCAGCCATAGATCAGTTAGAGGTATGGGCAGGAAAAAATAATTGTGAAATAATAAGGCATGAGGAGGGGTCAGATCCGGCATCTGTCCTTTTTGACGGTATAAAAGCTGCAAAATCCAGGAATGTAGATGTGATATTGTGCGATACTGCGGGAAGGCTACACAACAAAAAAAATCTTATGGAGGAATTAAAAAAGATATATAGAGTCGCTCAAAGAGAATTTAATGAAGGCAATATAGAGACGTTTTTGGTTTTAGACGCTACAACTGGCCAAAATGCAATACAACAAGCTAAAATTTTTAAAGAAGCTACAGATGTAACTGGTATAATACTGACAAAGCTTGATGGAACAGCAAAAGGAGGCATTGTAATATCGATAAAATCCGAGCTTGATATACCAGTAAGGTTTATTGGTGTAGGAGAAGGTATTGATGACCTTCAAGAATTTGATTCAGAAAAATTTGTTAGGGCCCTGTTTGAATAAAAACTTGACAAATTAGATTTTCTCGTATAAAATCTTAATGTAAAGGCAAGTACCTTAACAGGTGGTATATATATGAATTCTGATTTTGTTGAAATGAATGTGTTGTATGATTTTTATGGTTTGCTACTTACAGGCAAACAAATGGATATATTTAAAATGTACTATATGGATGACTATTCATTAGGCGAAATATCACAGGAGCTTAATATTTCAAGACAAGGTGTATACGACTCTTTAAAAAGAGCTGAAAGTATTTTAAAATACTATGAAGATAAATTGGGACTTGTAAAAAAATACAATGATAACATGGAAAAACTCTCTAAAATAAAGCAGTCGATAGATGAGGTTAAAAAGTATATTTCCGATAAAAAAGTCTTAGAGGCTTTGGAAGATATAGAAAAAGAAATTGATGGTTTAGAATTGTAAATAAAAAATTCTAGGAGGTTTTTGAATGGCATTTGAAAGTCTTACTGGAAAGCTTCAAGACATTTTTAAGAAACTTAGGGGTAAGGGCAAGCTAAGCGAAAAAGATGTAAAAGAGGCTATGAAAGAAGTCAAGATAGCACTTTTAGAAGCTGACGTTAATTTTAAAGTTGTTAAAGAATTTATAAATACTGTTACTGAAAAGTCTTTAGGGCAAGAAGTAATGGAAAGTCTAACGCCTGCACAGCATGTCATAAAAATTGTCAATGACGAATTGACGGCACTGATGGGTTCTAAAGAAAGCAAGATCAATTTTAGCGATAAACCTCCAACAGTTATAATGATGGTGGGATTGCAAGGTTCCGGTAAGACGACTACAAGTGGCAAACTTGCTAATTATTTAAGGTCTAAAGGAAAAAGTCCTGTACTTGTCGCATGTGATATATACAGACCTGCAGCAATTAAACAGCTTCAAGTAGTTGGTTCATCCATAAATGTGCCTGTTTTTTCAATGGGTGATAAGACTTCACCTGTTGATATTGCAAAGGCTTCTATAGATTTTGCAAGAAATAATAATTACAACGTAGTAATAATTGATACGGCTGGAAGACTTCACGTAGATGAAGAATTGATGGATGAATTGAAAAACATAAAAGATGCCGTGAATCCAGATGAGATACTTTTAGTTGTCGATGCTATGACAGGTCAAGATGTTGTCAATGTAGCTGAATCTTTTAATGAAAAACTTGATATAGATGGAGTTATATTGACAAAACTTGATGGTGATACGAGAGGTGGAGCAGCTTTGTCAGTGAAAGCTGTCACGCGTAAACCAATTAAATTTATAGCATCAGGCGAAAAATTTACTGACATAGAAGTTTTTCATCCAGATAGAATGGCTTCAAGAATATTGGGAATGGGTGATGTTTTAAGCTTAATTGAAAAAGCTCAGGCACAGATAGATGAAAAAAAAGCATTAGAGTTGCAAAAAAAGATTTTAGAGCAACAGTTTTCGTTTGATGACTTTTTAGATCAATTACAGGGATTAAAAAATATGGGGCCAATTGATCAGTTGTTTTCGATGATACCAGGTGTAAATATGTCAAAATTAAAAGGAGTAAACATAAGTGATAAGGACATAAAGAGAATAGAGGCAATAATTCAATCAATGACTAAAGAAGAAAGACAGAATCCTTCTATCATAAATGGCAGTAGAAAAAAACGAATAGCTGCTGGCAGTGGTACGTCGATTCAACAAGTAAATAGCTTACTTAAACAGTTTGAGCAAACCAAGAAGATGATGAAGCAGTTTACTGATATGGGCAAAAATATGAAAATAGGCAAGAGGAAAATGCCATTTTTCAGATAAACATTTAGCTTTAAAAGGAGGTGATAAAGTGGCAGTTAGGATCAGATTAAAAAGAATGGGTGCAAAAAAGTCACCATTTTACAGATTTGTTGTGGCCGATTCGAGATCACCACGTGATGGTAAGTTTATAGAGGAGATTGGATATTATAATCCAGTATCTAATCCAAAGGAAATTAAAATTGATTCTGAAAAGGCCATAAAGTGGCTAAAAGTAGGTGCACAACCATCTGACACGGTTAGAGCTCTATTCAAAAAAGAAGGTATATTTGATAAAATTAACAATTAAAATGCTGTTTTAGGAAGGGATAAACATGGGTGAATTAGTTAAGTTCATTGCGAAATCTCTTGTTGACAACCCTGATGCAGTTCAAATTAATGAAATTGAAGGTGAGCAGTCAATTATAATAGAGCTTAAGGTTGCTCCAGAAGATATGGGAAAAGTTATAGGTAAACAAGGTAGGATAGCAAAAGCCATAAGAACTGTTGTTAAGGCCGCTGCAACCAAAGAGAAGAAACGTGTCATCGTAGAAATAATTTAGGTGATTTTATGGATGATTATTTATCCGTAGGCAAAATTACATCTGCATACGGTGTAAACGGCGAAGTCAAGGTATATCCGCTTACAGATCATTTAGATAGATTTTATGATCTTGATTATGTGTATATTTTTGATTATGACAAAAGGGTTCAATATCAAATTGAATCAGTAAGATTTATTAAGAATCTTGTTTTGATAAAATTTTATGAAGTAAATGACAGAAATGAGGCGGAGAAGCTTAAAGACAAATTTATAAAAATAACGATGGATGATGCTGTAAAGTTGGAAGAAGACGAGTATTTTATTAAAGACTTGATAGATATGAAAGTTTACACTGAGGACAAAAGAGAGTTGGGTGTATTAAAGGAAGTGTTAAAAACTGGTGCTAATGATGTGTATGTAGTAAAAACAGACGAGAGGGACATATTGATACCTGCCATTAAAGATGTGATTAAAGATGTGGATATAAATGGTAAAAAAATGATAGTCCATCTTTTGGAGGGACTATAGTGGTTTTTAATGTTTTAACGATTTTTCCTGATATGTTTGAAGGTATACTTAGAAATAGCATTCTGAAAAGAGCAATCGAGAAAGAATTGATAAAAGTAAATTTGGTAAATATCAGGGATTATTCGAAAGATAAACATAAGAAGACCGATGATTATCCATATGGTGGCGGGTATGGTATGGTAATGATGGTTCAGCCAATATATGATGCAATTAATGCAGTCAAGTCATTTAAAAATACGCCAGTTTTTTATATGGGTCCTAAAGGGAAAAAATTTGATCAAAAGAAAGCTATAGAGCTGTCAAAATACGATGAAATAATCATCTTATGTGGACATTACGAGGGAATCGATGAAAGAGTGTATTCACTAATAGATGAGGAAATATCAATGGGAGATTTCATTTTGACAGGCGGCGAAATCGCTGCGATGGCAGTTATAGATTCTGTGTCAAGGTTGATACATGGTGTTTTGCCGCAAGATGAAAGTTTTATTGATGAATCTTTTTATTGTGGTTTATTAGAATATCCTCAATATACAAGGCCTGAAATATTTAATGGGATGGAAGTCCCGAAAGTGTTACTGTCTGGAAACCATGCGGAAATCGCTAAGTGGAGAAGGCAGAAATCATTAGAGACTACGCTTAAATTACGCCCAGATCTTTTGGATAGAAAATATCTATCAGAACAAGATATTGAATATCTTAAAAAGTTAGGTTATTCAAATATTTGAAAGGAGGGAAAAAAATGAATCTAGTTGATATTGTAGAAAGAGAACAATTGAGAGAAGTACCTGAATTTAATGTTGGTGATACTGTAAGAGTACATTATAAAGTTATCGAAGGTGACAAAGAAAGAATTCAGGTTTTTGAAGGTGTTGTTATAAAAAGAAGTGGTGGATCATTAAGAGAAAACTTTACTGTAAGACGTGTTTCTTATGGTGTTGGAGTAGAAAGGACTTTCCCACTTCACTCACCTAGGATTGAAAAGATAGAAGTAGTAAGAAAAGGTAGAGTTAGAAGAGCCAAACTCTATTATGTTAGAAAAAGAGTTGGCAAAGCTGCTAAAATTCAAGAGAAGAAATAAAGGGGACTTGATTAGTCCCTTTTTCAATATTTGGAGGAAATTATGTATCAATGGTATCCTGGACACATGGCAAAAACTAAACGCCTGATTGAAGAAAATTTAAAAATAGTAGATATTGTCTATGAATTATTAGATGCTCGGATTCCAAGAAGCAGTAGAAATCCATTGATAGATGACTTAGTAAAAAATAAAAAACGGATTATTTTGCTTAATAAATCTGATTTGGCTGATTTAGAAGTCAATAAAATGTGGAACGATTATTTCAATCTTAAAGGTCACGTAAGCCTTAATATAAATTCTTTAGATAGCAAATGCATTCAAAGTATTTACGAATTGACTTTAAAAGAGTGTAGCGATATAATCGATAAAAAAAGACAAAAGGGTATAAAAGCTAAATTAAGGGCAATGATAGTTGGCATACCTAACGTTGGAAAATCAACATTGATAAATTCTTTGACTAAAACAAAAAATGCCAAGACTGGCAATAAACCAGGAGTGACAAAATCAAAGCAGTGGATTAAAACACCTTATTTTGATTTGTTAGATACCCCAGGTATTCTGTGGCCTAAATTTGAAGATGAACATGTTGGAATGATGCTGGCTTTAACATCTGCGATTAAAGATGAGCTGTTAAATCATGAAGAGTTGGCATATTTATTACTTGATATATTGAAAATAAATTATCCAGAGCTTTTAATTAAAAGATACAAGTTAGAAGACATAAGCAAAGATGTGTATAAATTACTTACAGATATAGGTAAAACAAGAGGTTGTTTGTCTTCTGGAGGAATTGTTGATACAGAGCGTGCTGCGAAAATCATTATTGATGATTTTCGCACAGGGAAAATTGGCAAAATATCTCTTGAAAGACCTGATTAGGGGGATTTTTGATGCTTTCTATAACAAAAAGCATGGCAATCTTAGGTATAGACGGATATGTAGTAGATGTAGAAATTGATATATCAAATGGACTTCCTGCTTTTGATATAGTTGGACTAGGCGATACAGAGATAAAAGAATCAAGAGATAGAGTAAGAGCTGCTATAAAAAATAGTGGGTACGAATTTCCGGTAAAAAAAATAACAGTAAATTTAGCGCCTGCTAATACTAAAAAAGAAGGTACATCGTTTGATCTGCCGATAGCTGTAGGAATACTTATATGCACTGGACAAGTTAAACCTGTTGATAATGATACCGTTTTGCTGGGCGAGCTATCACTTGATGGTTCTCTACGGCCAATTAAAGGTGCGCTGCCTATGGCTATGGATGCAAGACTCTACGGAATTAAAAGGATAATACTGCCATATGCAAATGCAAAAGAAGCTGCCATAACAAAAGATGTAGAAGTTATACCTGTCAAATCATTAAAAGACGTTGTTGATTACATAAACGGTATAAAAGTAATCGACAGTATTAAAATCAATATTGATGAGCTTTTCAAAAGAAAAAATTATGATGTAGATTTTTCTGATGTAAAAGGACAGGAAAATGCAAAAAGAGCATTTGAAATTGCTGCTGCCGGTGGCCACAATGTCATGCTTGTAGGTCCTCCTGGTTCAGGCAAAACTATGTTAGCAAGAAGGTTTCCTACCATACTTCCAGAGATGACTTTGGAAGAGGCATTAGAAGTTACCAAAATACATAGTATAGCAGGGACTTTGTCTGAAGATGTTTCACTATTGACAAACAGGGTTTTTCGAGCGCCTCACCACACTATTTCAACAGTTTCTTTGGTTGGTGGTGGCAGGATTCCGAAACCAGGAGAAGTTTCTTTAGCACATTACGGTGTCTTATTTCTCGATGAGTTTCCCGAATTTCGGAGAGATGCTATTGAAGCGCTTAGGCAACCGTTAGAAGATGAATGTGTGACAATATCACGAGTCAATGCTACTTTTACGTATCCAGCTAAAGTAATTCTCATTGTCGCATTAAATCCATGTCCTTGCGGCTATTTAGGCGACGATACTCATGAATGCAGATGCACTCCTAATGAAATAAGGCGTTATCAAAACAAAATTTCCGGTCCTTTATTGGATAGGATTGATTTGCATGTTGAGGTAAATCGTGTCGACAAGCAAAAGTATTTTGATGATGATGCAAATGTCGAAACATCAGAGATGATACGCAATAGAGTAAAAAAGGCAAGAGAGATTCAATTAAAAAGGTATAAAGGCAGTGGTATATTTTTTAATTCTCAGCTAAATAATAATATGATAAAAAAATACATAAAACTTGATGAAAAAACTACAGATATGATAAAAGAATACTTTGACACATTAGGACTTAGTGCCAGAGCTTATAATAAAATAGTGAAATTAGCAAGGACGATTGCTGATCTAGAAGGAAGCCATGATGTTAAATATGAACATGTTGTAGAAGCATTTCAATATAGAAATTTTAACAATAAATACATAAGCAATTAAAAGAGGTGTGAAAGATGCAGAGAGTTTTTTCAGGTGTTCAACCAACAGGGGATATTCATATTGGCAATTACTTAGGAGCAATGAAACAATTTGTAAAACTTCAAGATGACTATAGTTGCTTATTTTGTATTGTAGATTTGCACGCATTGACAGTTCCACAAGATCCAGAAACTTTGCGCAAAAAATCCATTGAATTGGCTGGACTTTATCTTGCCATAGGTCTTGATCCTAAAAAAGTGATTATTTTTGTTCAATCACATGTTAAAGAGCATTCAGAACTTGCTTGGTTGCTACAGTGCATGACATATTTTGGCGAGTTAAATAGAATGACTCAATTTAAAGAAAAAAGCAAAGGCAAAGAGTCTGTGTCTGTAGGTTTGTTCACGTATCCTGACCTGATGGCGGCAGATATCCTGCTATACGATACAAACTTTGTTCCTGTAGGCAATGATCAAAAACAACATTTAGAACTTACAAGAGATATAGCTATGAGATTTAACAATAGATTTGGTGATACTTTTGTGATACCTGAACCGATGATTTTGAAGACTGGTTCGAGAATAATGAGCTTGACTGAACCTGATAAAAAAATGAGCAAAAGCAGCGAAAATCAATACAGCAAAATAAATTTATTAGATGAACCTTCTTTGGTAAAGAAAAAAATCATGAAGGCAGTCACAGATTCAGAAAACGTGATAAGATATGATCCTGAGAATAAACCAGGTTTAAGCAATTTGCTTACGCTATATAGCGCATTTACCGACATAAGCATAGAAGACGTGGAAGCAAGATTTAAGGGGCAAGGGTATGGAACCTTAAAAAAAGAACTAGTTGATGTCATAGTAGAAAGACTTCAAGAAATACAATCTAATTACAGAAACTTAGATTCAAATTTTATAAATGAAGTATTAAAAGATGGTGCTGAAAAAGCCAGTGAAATTGCAAAGGCAACTGTAAATAAAGTTAAGGATAAGATGGGACTTTTACCTAACGCGTAAAAGCGTCTTTTATGTGATTTATATTGTTAAGCTTATATGTTTTTGGATCGACTAATATTTCAATCACATCAAATCTAAAAATATGATTTGTATATTTTTCATTAAATGCCAAAAAAGTTTCCGCGACTTTAATGATTTTGTTTTTTTTATGGTACGTTACCGCTTCCTTTGGATAGCCGAATTTTGTTGAAGTCCTTGTTTTAACTTCAACAAAAATCAGGCTATCTTTATTTAATGCTATTATATCTATTTCTCCGATAGAGCATCTAAAATTTTTGCAGACAATATTATAACCGGATTTTTTTAAATAATTTTCTGCAATTGTTTCTCCTAAATTACCTAATATTTTATTATTCATGTAATCAATCACCTAATATACTTTTTAAAAAGGTTTTTCTATGTATTGGGCATGGCCCGTATTTTTTTATAGCTTCTATGTGTTCTTTTGTGCCGTAACCTTTGTTTTTGCAAAACCCATACTGTGGATACATTTCATCGTATTTTCTCATTATGTTATCCCTTGTAACTTTAGCTACTATAGATGCAGCCGCAATAGAAATGCTTTTTGCGTCACCTTTTATTATGGGTATTTGTGCAATATCAATGTCTGGTATTGTTATTGCGTCTACCAGCAAAAAATCAGCTTTAATATTAAGATTAGAAATCGCCACCTTCATGGCTTCATAAGTGGAGTTTAGTATGTTTATTCTATCAATTTGTTCATTATCTATTATGCCAATACCATATGCAATAGCTTTTTTTTTAATTATTTCAGACAATAGTTCTCTTTTTGACTCACTTAATTTTTTTGAATCATCAATATCTGGAATAAATGATTGTTTTGGAAGTATGACACATCCTGCAACGACAGGACCTGCTAAAGGTCCTCGCCCTACTTCGTCAATTCCTCCAATCAACTTATAATCTAAATTGTAAAGTTCATTTTCGTATTTCATCAAATTATTTAATCTATTTTTTTCTTTCTCAAGCCATCTTAAAGCATTGCTGCTTATCTTGAATCCTTCTATTTCAAATCCATATTTGTATATGTGTTCTTTTAAACTTTTTATCGTTAAAAACTGTTTTACCATTTTATCACCCAACTTATACTTATTCGACAAAAATATATAAAATACCTGCTTTTATTTTTTATTTTTTATTATTATAATGATAATGTTTAAATATATATTTGAGGTGCAATAATGGATAGGAATAAAGTATTTTATGTTTGGCTCAGCTCAATTAATGGCGTAGGTGCAAAGACTTTTAAAAAACTTGTGGATTATTTTGGAAACGCAGAAAATGTATATAAGTCAAGTTTGGAAGACATAAAACAAGTGGTTAATAATAGAAGGGTTTTAAACAGTATAATAGAGGCAAAAAAGATTGAACCGTACAAATACGCAGAAAGGTTACATAAAGAAAAAGTAAAAGTTCTATTGATAGATGATGATGCATACCCAAAACTACTTCGAGAAATATACGATGCGCCTCCAGTTTTATATGTAAAAGGTAATATTACTGAATCTGATGATATGTCGATTGCCATAGTCGGTTCAAGAAATGCTACATCATACGGCAAATTGATGTCTGAAAAATTTTCATATGAATTATCCAAGCATGGGTTTACTATAATAAGTGGAATGGCCAGAGGAATCGACAGTCAAGCTCACAAAGGCGCTATAAAAGCTGGAGGAAGGACAATTGCTGTACTTGGGTGCGGAGTAAATATAGCATATCCTGAAGAAAATAAAAAATTGATGGAAGAAATAATTTCTAAAGGTGCTGTTGTATCTGAATATCCGCTTGATTATCTTCCTGTAGCAGGCAATTTTCCTGCCAGAAACAGGATAATAAGTGGCTTGTCATTAGGCGTATTAGTTGTCGAGGCGGGTGTTAAAAGTGGTTCTTTGATTACTGCTAAATTTGCATTGGAACAGGGAAGAGATGTTTTTGCTGTTCCAGGTATTATTACAAGTGCTTACAGCCAAGGCACAAACGGACTAATAAAGCAAGGTGCAAAGTTAGTCGCAAGTGTCAGCGATATACTTGATGAGTATAATTTTAGAGAAGATATAAAAACAAGAATAAATGAGCGATTCGTAAATACACTAAGCAGTGAAGAGAGAAAACTGTACGCTATAATATCAGAATGCCCAAGAGATATAGAAGAAATTGTGGAGATAACTAAATTTCCTATATCTAAAGTCAATTATCTTTTATCATCACTGACGATTAAAGGGCTTATTGTCAGGTTACCTGGAAATAAATATGAAAAAAGTTTTAATTAATAAGACAATTTGATATAATTAATAATTGTTTTGGAGGTATCAAAATGGAAAAATCTTTGGTAATAGTAGAATCGCCATCTAAGGCTAAAACAATACATAAATATTTAGGCAAAAATTATAAGGTCGAAGCATCTATGGGGCATATAAGGGATTTGCCTAAAAGTCAGCTTGGGATAGATATTGAAAAAAATTTTGAACCAAAATACATAACGATTCGCGGAAAAGGACCTATAATCGAGAAGTTAAAAAAAGAGGCAAAAAATGCATCGAAAATTTACCTTGCAACGGACCCGGATAGGGAAGGGGAAGCTATATCATGGCATTTGGCAAGTTTATTAAATATTGATATTAATGAAAAATGTAGGATAGAGTTTCATGAGATAACAAAAAATGCCATACAGAATGCCATTAAAAATCCGAGAGAAATAAATATGAATTTAGTTGATGCACAGCAGGCCAGGCGAATTTTAGATAGACTTGTAGGTTATAATATAAGTCCACTGCTCTGGAAAAAAATAAAGAGAGGCTTGAGTGCAGGTAGAGTTCAATCGGTAGCAACAAGATTGATTTGTGATAGAGAAAAGGAAATTGAGGATTTTAAACCGGAGGAATACTGGAGCATATCGGCATATTTGTATAAAGAAAAAAAGACACAATCTTTTGAAGCAAAATTTTATGGTACAAAAGATGGAAAAGTAGAGTTAAAAAATGAGAATGATGTAAATGAAATAGTAAAAGATTTGACAGATGATTATGTAGTAGAAAATGTCAAAATAGGTACAAAAAAGAGAAATCCTTCACCTCCTTTCATAACAAGTACAATGCAACAAGAAGCCTCAAAAACATTGGGTTTTACTGCGAAAAAGACGATGATGATTGCACAGCAACTTTATGAAGGTGTAGAAATAAAGGGTGAAGGCAGCCTTGGATTAATAACTTATATGAGAACAGACTCAACAAGAGTTTCAGATGAAGCTAAAAAAGCAGCCTATGAGTATATATTGCAGAAATATGGAAAGGAATATGCAAATCCAAATGCTACATATGCAAAAAAGGGAGGGAATATTCAAGACGCTCATGAAGCTATAAGACCTACATACATAGATTTAGACCCTGAGAAAATTAAGGATTCTTTAAAGCCAGATCAATATAAATTGTATAAATTGATTTGGAGTAGATTTTTGGCAAGTCAAATGTCACCGGCCTTATATGACACGATGAATGTTGATATTATTAATAAAAATTACGTGTTTAAGGCAAGTGGCTCTAAAATTAAGTTTTCTGGTTTTATGGCGGTTTACACAGATGATGATGAAAATGAAAATGAAGATAAGATGCTTCCAATGCTTAATAGCGGAGATTTTTTGAAATTAAAAGAATTAAAGCCAGAGCAGCATTTTACGCAGCCACCTGCAAGATATACTGAAGCTACACTGATAAAAGAGCTTGAGGAAAAAGGTATAGGAAGGCCAAGCACTTACGCTCCTATAATATCTACATTATTAGAACGAGGATATGTGATAAAAGAAAAGAAAAATCTTAAACCTACGGAATTGGGGTTTATTGTAACAGATGTAATGAAAGAATTCTTTCCAGACATAGTAGATGTAAAATTTACGGCGCAAATGGAAGAGCAGCTTGACAGAATAGAAGAAGGAATTGAAAAGTGGTGTGATGTCATCGATGAATTTTACAATGGTTTTAATGCTTCACTAAAGATAGCAGAAGAACAAATGAAAGATATTGAAATAAAAGATGAAGAAACTGATATTAAATGCGAATTCTGCGGCAGAAATATGGTTATAAAGTACGGCCGTTATGGTAAATTTTTAGCTTGTCCTGGATTTCCGGAGTGTAAAAATACTAAACCATTATACGAAGAAATTGGTGTTACATGTCCTAAATGTGGAGGTAAAATCATTATTAAAAAAAGCAAAAAAGGAAAAGTTTATTATGCGTGTGAAAATTCTTCCAATTGTGGCACTATGTTTTGGGATAGGCCTATATCAGAAACATGTCCTAAATGTGGGGCCTTGCTTGTTGAGAAGCATTCAAAAGGGCGAAAGATTATTAAATGCAGTAATTGTGATTACGTAAAGTAATTTAAATATATAAAAAATTTTGAAATATTATTGAAATGTTATAAATTTTGTGTTAATATTATATTGTTTTTTGGGGGGTGAAATTTTGTTTAAAGGTACTACTATAGTTGCCGTAAGACGCGGCAATAAAGTTTCAATAGCTGGTGATGGGCAAGTAACATTTGGTGAAAATACAATTTTAAAACACGGAGCTAAGAAGATCAGAAGGTTGTACAATGATGAGGTGTTAGTTGGTTTCGCTGGATCAGTAGCTGATGCATTTACTTTATCTGAAATGTTTGAAGAAAAATTAGAGCAATACAGTGGAAATTTAAAAAGAGCTGCGGTTGAACTTGCACAGGAATGGAGAAAAGACAAAATTTTAAAAAAATTAGAGGCACTTTTAATTGCAGCAGATAAAAATGTCACGTTAGTCATTTCTGGCAATGGCGAAGTGATTGAGCCAGATAACGATGTAATTGCGATTGGTTCCGGTGGAAATTTCGCAATGTCGGCAGCACTTGCGCTAAGGTACAATACAGATTTACCAGTAGATGAAATCGCGAGAAAGTCCCTTGAGATTGCATCTCAAATTTGCGTATATACAAACGATCATATAACAGTAGAAAGCTTGTAAGGAGGGACTTAGCATGAAGAATTATACTCCAAAGGAAATTGTCGACGCACTTGATAAATATATAGTTGGTCAAGATTTGGCAAAAAGATCTGTAGCTGTGGCACTTAGGAATAGATACCGCAGAAATTTGCTACCAGATGAAATAAAGGATGAAATAACGCCTAAAAATATTTTGATGATTGGACCTACAGGCGTAGGAAAAACGGAAATAGCACGAAGAATTGCAAAACTTATCGAAGCTCCTTTTGTTAAAGTTGAGGCTACTAAGTTTACAGAAGTCGGTTATGTTGGACGAGATGTAGAGTCGATGATACGAGATCTGCTTGAGTCGGCCATTCGAATGGTTAAGCAGGAGAAGATGCAAAATGTCATGTTAAGGGCAAAAGAGCTTGCAGAAGAGAGAATATTAGATTACTTGATAAATGGCAGAAAAAGCAAAAGGCAGAAAAATCCGTTTGAGTTTTTATTTAATGCACAAGGCGATGAGGATACTCATGATGATGATGGGCAAGAAATAAGAATGCAAAAAGAGCAATTAAGAGAAAAAATAAGAAGCGGAGAATTAAACGATAGGATAATTGAGATTGAGATAACAGATTCTTCCTCACCTATCTTAGAAATGTATTCAAACTTAGGTGCAGAAGAAATGAACATCAATTTGCAGGATATGTTTGCCGATATTTTGCCTAAAAAAAAGAAGTATAAAAAAGTTCCTATAGGTGAAGCGAAGAAAATTTTAGAATCTGAAGAAGCCCAAAATTTGATTGATATGGATGAAGTTATCGATGAGGCTATCAGGAGAACGGAACAAGATGGAATAATCTTTATAGATGAAATTGACAAAATTGCTGGAAGCGGATACACTAATGGTCCAGATGTATCTAGAGAAGGAGTTCAAAGGGATATATTGCCTATAGTGGAAGGCAGCACGGTTATGACAAAATACGGTCCTGTTAAAACGGATTATATTCTTTTTATAGCTGCAGGTGCTTTTAATGTATCTAAGGTAAGTGACTTAATTCCTGAGCTACAAGGAAGATTTCCTGTAAGAGTGGAGCTTAAACCTCTAACTAAAGAAGATTTCATAAGGATTTTGAAGGAGCCTAAAAATGCACTAACAAAACAGTATGCGGCATTACTGAGCACTGAAGGGGTAGAAGTTGAATACACAGATGATGGAATAGACAGGATTGCAGAAATTGCTTATATAATAAATCAACAATCTGAAGAGATAGGTGCAAGGCGATTACACACAGTAATGGAGAAGCTTTTTGAAAAGTTATCGTTTGAAGCTCCTGACATAACTGGTAGCAAAGTGATTATCGATAAGAATTATATCGATGAACAGCTAAAAGATAATTTAAACAGATTTGATGTTAACAAATACATACTTTAAGAGGAGGATAATAATGGGGATACTATTAGAGAAAATTAGAAAAGTAAATAAGGTACTTCAAAAAACAGGTGTTCAACCAGTTGATTTTAATGAATTGTCTGAGATACTGAAGGATGTTATCAACTGCGATGTCTTTATAGTAAGCAGGAGAGGCAAGCTCTTAGGGAAAAATATAGAAAAATTTGTGGGAGATATAGATGAATCGGTAGTCAAAGGGATGCAGTTTTCAGAAGATTTTAATGATGAACTTTTAAAGATAACAGAAACGTCTATAAACTTGACTAAAGAAAGCAAAGCCATGCTTATAAAAAAAGACGATGCTTTTGAAACTATAGTCCCTGTTTTTGGCGGAGGAAATAGGCTGGGCACTTTAATGCTTTTAAGAGTAGGAGATAAATTTACTGATGATGATATTATTTTAGCTGAATACGGTGCTACAGTCATAGGATTAGAAATACTAAGATCTAAGAACTACGAAATGGAGGAAGATGAAAGGAAACGCACAGTAGTACAGATGGCTTTGGCCACATTATCTTATTCAGAATTAGAAGCTGTGATTCATATATTTGAAGAGTTGGATGGAAATGAAGGTTTGCTTGTAGCCAGCAAGATAGCTGATAAAGTCGGGATAACAAGGTCTGTAATTGTTAATGCTTTGAGAAAGTTCGAAAGTGCTGGTGTTATTGAGTCCAGATCGTTAGGGATGAAAGGAACCCACATAAAAATTCTGAATGATAAACTTATAGATGAGCTTAAAAAATTAAAAAGATAATGCGAAAAAAGTCCTAAGTAAATTTAGGACTTTTTTCTTATGGTCTTTAAAATCATCCAGTGATATAATATATTTTGACAAAATTTGATAAATACTGACATATATTTCTTTGCTTATTTATAACACGACTTTTATGCTAAATAATCTATTTTTTGAATATTTTTTGAAGGAAAATTCAATTTTGTGTCGAATAAAACTATTATTGAAATGGAGGAATATAGATGCTGGGAATTAATTTTAATACAGTAGATCTTATGAGTAAAGCCTTAGATGCTTCAGAGCTTAGAAATGAAGTCATATCGAATAATATAGCCAATGTGGATACTCCAGGTTTTAAAAGATCTGATGTAAATTTTGAAAGCATTTTAAATGATGCTATAAACTCTAATAAATTAACTGGTTTTGTTACTGATAAAAATCATATACCAATTAATTCGACATCCATAGACAATATTGAACCGCAAATTGTTCAGGATAATAGTACATCTATGAGATTAGATGGCAATAATGTTGATATTGATGTAGAAATGTCGAATCTTGCTAAAAATCAACTTTATTATGATGCATTAGCTCAAAGAGTCAGTGGTGAATTGAATTCTCTGCTTACAGCGATAAAAGATGGAGGTAATTGACCGTGGGATTTTTAAATTCTATTGATATAAGCGCTACAGGCCTTACGGCTGAGAGGCTTAGAATGGATGTCATCTCTCAAAATATCGCAAATGTTGATACAACGAGGACGTCTAATGGTGGTCCTTACAGAAGAAAGCTTGTGGTTTTAAAAGAAATTGACAATCAAAGTAGCTTTAGCGATATGTTAAATGCTGCAAAAGGTTCATCAACAGTCGGAAATGGTGTTGAAGTCGTATCTATCGAGGAAGACAACAAGACGCCTTTTAACCGTGTGTATGATCCTGGCAATCCTGATGCAGATAGCACTGGATACGTTAATTATCCTAATGTAAACATCGTTTCTGAAATGGTTGATATGATCTCTGCTACAAGGGCATATGAAGCGAATGTGACTGCAGTTAATTCAACCAAATCCATGATAGAAAAAGCATTAGAAATTGGAAAGGCTTAGGTGATTGATTATGATAAATCCTATTTCCCAGATAAGTGCTGTTGGTAGTGTTGGTACTTCAAATGCAACAAGTAACACTTCTTCTTTTGGAGATATTTTAAAAACAGCTATTTCAGATGTGAATAATTTGCAACTTAAAGCGCAGCAGGATGATCAAATGTTAGTAACAGGTGACATCAATGATATACACAATGTGATGATTGATGCTACCAAAGCCGATATAGCGTTGGAGCTTACTATTCAGATTAAAAATAAGATACTTGATGCCTACCAGGAGATAATGAGAATGCCAGTTTAAAATGCTTTGAGATGAGGTGAATTAATGCCCGTTTTTATAAATAACATACGTGAGCAGATAGGCAATTTTTGGAATAAGTTTGATAAAAAGCAAAAAATTCAAATAGGTATTATCGCATTATTATTAATAGGAAGCATTGCACTGCTTCTGTACATCTTAAATAGGCCTAATTACGAGGTTTTGTATTCTGGTTTAAGCACAAAAGATGCAGGTACTGTAGTCGACAAATTGAAAAACGAATTGAAAATACCCTATAAAATTGAAGGAGATGGCAGCACAATATTAGTGCCTGCTCAGTACAAAGATGAGGCGAGAATGCAACTTGCAACAGAAGGAATACCACAAGATGGTTTTAGCTTTAGCGATGCAATGAATAATTCATTAGCTACTACGGATCAAGAGAGAAGAGAGAAGTACATATATTTTGTTCAAAATGAAATACAGAATACGTTGAAGACAATAGATGGGGTACAAGACGCGAAAGTGAATATAGTCGTACCAGATCAGAGCAATTTTGTGCTGTCTAATAGCGACAATTCTTCGACAGCAGCAGTTATGCTGCAATTAAAACCTGGCGTTACATTGACAAATCAACAGATAAACGGAATAACAAATTTCGTATCTAAAAGCGTTCAAGGATTAAGTCCTGACAAAGTTACGATTATTGATGGAAATGGCAAAGTGTTGGTAGCTCAAAATGACAGTTCACTTGATGGAGCAAGTTCTCAGTACGCCCTTCAAATGAAAGTACAAAATGATTTGCAAAATAATATTCAGTCCCTTTTGGAACAAGTTTTTGGGCCAGGAAATGTCATAGTGAGGGCCAGTGTAAACTTGAATTTTGATAAGCAGGTGCAGGACAAAGTAGAATGGCAGCCAGTTATTGACAACAATGGGATTATAAGAAGCACACAGACAATAAAAGAGATAGCTAATGGTTCTAGCAATGGAGCACCAGCCGGTACTGCGACAAACAATCCACCAGGCAGCACTACATACACCACTCAAAATAATGGAAATTCAAGTTATAGCAAGACAGATACGACCATAAATTATGAGATAAATCAGATAAAGACGACGTTAACTTCAGCACAAGGTAAAATACAAAACATATCTTTAAGCGTAGTAGTAAACAACAGTAATTTGACTCCAGCTATGAAACAGCAGCTTACAGATCTTGTTTCAAATGCCGCTGGAGGTAAGAACGTATCTGTCTCGGTTATGGGAATAAAATTTAACAACGATTTATTAAATCAAATGAAAAATAATGGGAAACAGTCTTTCCCATACGTATGGCTTATCGTATTAGGTGCATTGGCTTTAGCTGGAGGTGTCTTCTATGCTATGAAAAAGAGAAGCAAACTTGCTGTGCCTTCTGCAAAATTAGAAGAAGCCATATCTATGGTTGAGCCTTTAGAGGATATAGAAGTACATGACGAGAGAGATGAAAAGAAAAAGCAAATTGAGAAGTTTATTAAGCAAAAACCAGACATAGTAGCTCAATTGATTAGAACATGGCTAAATGAAGAATAGAATGGATGGTGATGTCTACATTGGCGAAAAGTACATTATCAGGCAAACAAAAGAGTGCAATGCTTTTAATAGCTTTAGGACCTTCGACAGCAGCACAAATTTACAAGCATTTAAAGGAAGAAGAAATAGAGCAATTGACATTGGAAATAGCTAATATAAGAAATATATCTCCTGAGGAGAAAGAAAAAATACTGGACGATTTTTATAATATGTGTATTGCACAAGAGTACATAATTGAAGGTGGCATCGATTATGCAAAAGAAATTTTGGAGAAAGCTCTCGGCTCTCAGCAAGCTTTAGAGATAATAAATAAGCTTACGTCCACACTCAAAGTAAGACCTTTTGACTTTGTAAGGCGGGCAGATCCATCTCAAATATTGAGCTTTATTCAAAATGAACATCCTCAAACAATAGCGATGATATTATCGTATTTAAAGCCACAACAAGCAGGTGTTATATTGTCATCGTTACCTGAAGAGATACAGTCGGATGTTGCAATGAGAATTGCAAAAATGGAAGCCACATCGCCAGAGATTGTGAAAGAGGTTGAACGCATACTGGAAAAGAAACTATCTTCTTTGGTGACTCAAGATTACACGTCTACAGGAGGCATACAGACGATTGTAGATATTTTAAATGCAGTCGATAGATCTACAGAGAAGAATATCATTGATACACTGGAGACAAAAGATATAGAGCTTGTAGAAGAAATAAAGAAACGCATGTTTGTATTTGAAGATATTATAACATTGGATAACCGCTCTATACAAAGGGTTTTAAGAGAAGTAGACAATCACGATATTGCCCTTGCGCTTAAAGGCTCTAATGAAGAAGTGCAAAGAGTTATTTACAGCAACATGTCCAAGAGGTTGGCGGATATGATTAAAGAAGATATTCAATACATGGGTCCTGTAAGGTTAAAAGATGTTGAAGAAGCACAACAAAAAGTTGTCAATATTATAAGAAGGTTAGAGGAAGCAGGCGAGATAGTCATATCGAGAGGTGGAGGTGATGAAATAATTGTATAGAATACTTAAAAATGAGGATTGTGTAAATTCAGCTCCTGTGACTATTGAAAAACCTCGTTTAGAAAAAGTGAATGAGCTTACTAATAATAAACTTGATATGGATGATTCTTTCAAATATTTGGAATTTAAAAAGAGACTTGAGAAGATAAGTATTATCCAAAATGAGATTATTAAAGCTGCTAAAGACGAAGCAGAAAATCTTATAAAGAAGGCAAAAGAAATAGCTGAAGAGATAAAGGAAAATGCTAAGAGAGATGGGTACAAAGAAGGATATGAAAGAGGCTATGTTGATGGCTTGAATAAAGGGCTTGAAGATGGTAAAGGCCAAACTTACGGATTATTAGCTGAGGCAAGAGAGATTAAAGAAATGATTGCAGACGAAAAGCGAAATCTTCATAAGGAGATTGAAAGTGATATTGTTTCAACTGTAATTTACTGCGTAAAGAAAATAATTGATCTTAATATCGAAGAAAATAAAGATTTAGTGATTAATCTCGTTAAGAAAGGTTTAGAAAATTATGAAGCATCTAATGTCGTGACTGTTAGAGTTAGTGACGAAGATTATGAGTTTTTAACCAAAAACAAGGACAAGTTATTGAAAAGTTTGAAATTTATTGATGACGTAAATATTGTAAGGGATATTTCCCTCGATAAGTACGATTGCATTGTACAGACGCCATCAGGGATGATTGATTGTGGATTGAAAACCCAAATAGAAAGTATTAGAGAAGCATTAAAAGGTGTTTTAAATGAGCAATAGTAATTTTGTTGATAGGTGCAAAGCTATATTACAAGACAAAAATTTTATCAAGTATTACGGCAAGGTAAGCCAAGTTGTTGGCTTAACAATTGAAAGCGTAGGCCCAATATCTAATATTGGCGATGTCTGTGAAATAAGATCAATAAATGGCACTACTGTATATGCAGAAGTAATGGGATTCAAAGATGATAAAGTCTATTTGATGCCTTTAGGAGATATGGATGGCATAGGTCCAGGTAATAGCGTTGTATCTACAGGGCAAAAATTAAAAATTGGCGTAGGAAAAGAATTGTTGGGAAGAGTTATTGATGCCTTAGGCAATCCGATTGATGGAAAAGGTGCAATAAAATGCAAAAAATTAGTCAGTACTAACAATACACCTCCGAATCCGATTGAAAGAAAGAGAATAAGTGAAGTGATGACTTTAGGTATAAAAGCCATAGATGGTTTGCTTACTTGTGGTAAAGGTCAGAGAATAGGAATCTTTGCAGGCAGTGGTGTTGGGAAAAGTACTTTACTTGGAATGATAGCCAGAAATGCTAAATCTGATATTAACGTTATCGCACTAATAGGTGAAAGAGGAAGGGAGGTTAATGAATTTATTGAGAAGGACTTAGGAGAAGACGGATTAAAAAGATCTATATTGGTGGTGTCTACGTCTGATACTCCTGCATTGATGAGAGTAAAAGGGGCTATGGCGGCTACGTCTATTGCAGAATATTTCAGGGATCAGGGCTTAGATGTATTGCTTATGATGGATTCTGTAACTAGGTTTGCTATGGCTCAGAGAGAGATTGGATTATCAATAGGCGAAGCACCTGTTTCAAGAGGTTATACTCCGTCAGTTTTTTCGGTTCTTCCAAAGCTATTAGAAAGAGCCGGCTCTTCAAAACATGGCTCAATAACGGCTTTGTATACAGTTTTAGTAGATGGCGACGATTTAAATGAGCCAATAACAGACGCAGTAAGAGGTATATTGGATGGGCACATCGTTTTATCGCGAAAGCTGGCAAATAAAGGTCAATATCCTGCCATAGATGTTTTATCAAGCATCAGCAGGGTTATGAATGACATTGTCACTGATGAACATAAAAATTTATCGTTGCGGTTTAAAAACATATTGTCTGTTTATGAAGAATCTGAAGATTTAATAAATATTGGCGCTTATGCAAAGGGCAGCAATCCTAAAATAGATGAGGCTATACTACTTCATGATGACATGATAAATTACATAAAGCAATCGACAAATGAAAAATATGACTTTGACGATGAAATAAATATGCTAAAAAATATATTGAACAGGTGATAATGTGAAAAAATTCAGGTACACTTTGGAGACAGTTTTAAATATAAAGGAACAAAAGCAAAAGATAGAAAAGGAAAAAATGGCAATTTTGATTTCAAAATACGAAGTTCAAAAAAATAAATTAATAGAAATTTTAAATAAAATAGAAAAAATGACGAAGGAAAATGAAGAAAATAAGGTTTTAGGCATTTCAGCAATGAATTTAAGACAATTTAATTTGTACATAGAATCCCTTTACGAGAAATACAACCAGCAAAAAGCCACTCTAAAAGAGATAGAAGAAGAAATCGAAAAAGAGAGGCAAAATCTGATGGAAGTTAGCAAAGAAAAGGAAGCACTGGAAAGTTTGAAAGAAAAGAAATATGAAGAGTATAAGTATCAAACGTTGATAGAACAAAATTTGATGATCGATGAACAGATATCGTACAAAACAGCCAGGTCTACTTTAGGAGGTTAATTGATGGAAAAAGAAGAGTCCATAAACGGAAGAAGGCCATTGCGATTGTTTATAGGTATATTCATTGCATTATTTGTAGTTTTATTAGTTAGCTTGCTGTTTTATTTTAATATCGGTGGAATTAGCAATCATACCTTGAAGATTTTAAGCAATGTACCTGTGTTAAAAGGTTTAATTCAAGTCAAACCCACGACTAATCACGCAGATGAAATAAAAAAATTAAATGAAGAGCTTAGCATAAAGCAAAAAGAATTGCAAAGCGTTCAATCTGCCTTGAGTGATAAAGAAAAAACTATTGAAGATTTGCAGTCACAGCTTCAAAAACAGCAAGATGAGATAAATAGTTTAAAAGCGCAGTCAAACACAAAAAAAACTGATTTAAAGACATTAGCTACGTATTATGAAAGCATGGATCCTCAAAATGCCGCTAATATATTGAATCAAATAACGGACAACAATGTTTTAATAGGCATTTTAAGTAACATGAATAAAGATAATGCATCTAAGATACTTGAACAGTTGGATCCTAAGAAAGCAGCAGATATAACCAAGATACTTTACGCAAATGCTTCCAGTTCACCATAGAGAGGAGATGATAGAGTGGTGCAGGTAATGAACATATTAAGTAGTTTTGTGCAGGTAAAAAATGATGATAAAACGCTGAACAAAAAAGTTTCAGATTTCAAAGACATTATCAAAAATATCAAAAATAGTGCAAGCAAAAGAGATGGAAAAAGCATCGATGGAAGTACACCTTTAGACGACAAACAAATATCAGATATGATAGCAATGATTTTAAATTTAATAAATAACAGCTTTCATTTAAATCTATCAGCAAGCCAAGATAATTTGGAATCTCTTAAAGAAAGCATATTAAATCAGTTAGATAATATAATTGCAAGTCAAAATGGGACTAAAATAAATTTAAGCAAATTGGTAGAAATTATTATAAAAACTTTGAATGATAAGTACAACTTAAAGATTGACGCTAATGATGTTTTGAATGCATTAAAAAATGTTGATTTAACTAAACTTAAATCTGACGTTATTATGTTGGATGCTAATAGCATAACTAAAGATGATGTAATGAATGAGTCAAATCAGAGTTCAAGTGATGTTGATGTACAAAAACAGTTGACAACCATTAATGACAATGGAAATGCAAGATCCAGTACAAATGCATATGATTCTAAAATGGTCGTCGATACAAAAGTAGAAGTTAAAAATGGCAATTTATCACAAAATGAAAGTCAAAGTCAAAATGATAATTTAAATGGAACTCAAAAGGATGCTAACTTTGAAATAAGTAATAAAATATTGTCTAAAAAATCAGATAATACATCTCAGCAAATAAATGACGGTACATTAGTGGAGACAAAGAGTGACAATTTGATTGCTTTTAATGCTGTTCAAAGCAAACAAGTAGCGGCTTTAGAAGGTAATATAGATTCTAAAAACAACGTACAGATAAATGATATAATCGATCAAATTGTTAAAAACGTCAATATAACTAAAACAGATACAGAGTCAAATATAAAAATTCAGCTTAAGCCGGATTTTTTAGGAAATTTAGAAATCAACATAAAATCTGTAGATGGAAGTTTGACTGCTAACATTTTAACTGATAATGAAAAAGTGAAACATCAGATTGAGGCGAATTTAAACATATTAAATAATCAGCTTGAATCAAAGGGAATAAAAATAGATAGTTTCAATGTTTCAATAGATAGAAATATGCAATTTGCATCTCAGTACAGTGGACAAGAGGATAGCAGCCAAAGATATAAAAGTCCTAACAATAGCAAAGTGCATATTAATTATGAAGATTATGATGACGCGGATTTTCAAACGCAAACTTATTCAAGATTAAATAGCATATCCAACGATCATGTAGATGTGGTTGTTTGAAGGAGGTGATATGATGGCAATAAATACGAATTATGATAATAGCTATATGAATACATATACTGATGGCACTAAAGTTACCAATCCAAATTCTGAATTAGGCAAAGATCAATTTTTGCAATTGCTTGTTACTCAATTGGAGAACCAAGATCCTTTAAATCCGATGGATGACAAAGAGTTTATAGCTCAAATGGCACAATTTTCAGCATTAGAGCAAATGCAAAATTTAAATGAAAGCTTTAGTGCTGTTAAAGCTTATAGTTTATTAGGAAAGACGGTTACGGCAAGTGTAGATTCAAATGGTTCCAGTTCCACTGTCACGGGGAAAGTTGATTCAGTGAAATTTGATGGTAGCAACTTGTATTTAGAAATCAATGGAAGTGATGTGTCATTGGATTCTGTAACTTCTGTATCCGATTAATTAAAATGGTTTTAAGGAGGAAAGATCATGTTAAGGTCGATGTATTCAGCGGTTTCAGGACTTAAAGCAAATCAAGCCGAGATGGATGTAATAGGCAACAACATTGCTAATGTAAATACTGTAGGATTTAAAGCAAGTAGAATGACATTTAAAGAAATATTTAACCAAACAATAAAAGGAGCATCAGCACCGCAAGACAATGGCGGTGGTACAAACCCTCAACAAATTGGATTAGGTGTCGCTATAGCATCTATTGATACACTGTTTTCAAATGGTGGTTCTCAGAGAACTGACAATCCAACAGATTTGTCTATAGATGGCAACGGCTTTTTTATAGTGAACAATGGTGGTGCAAATTTATATACAAGAGCTGGGAATTTTTCCTTTGACTCAAATGGCGATCTTGTAACACCTGATGGTTACAAGGTGATGGGGTGGATATCCCAAGATGGGAAAACAGTAAACACAGATACTGGTAATTTATCGCCGATAAGCATCAAGAATTGGTCAAGTACATCACCAGCTTCTACTAAAACGATCCAGTTAGGTGGCAATCTCGATGCAGGTACAAGTGTCGGAAGCTCAGTTAGCTATAATGTTACCATCTATGATTCACAAGGTGGAAGCCATGTTGCCACAATTCAATTTACTAAGCAAGACAATGCTGGAAATTGGAATGCTACAATAACAAATTTTGATGGCACTAACTTGTCCACACCTGTCACAATAGGGACAATTACATTCGATTCAAGTGGTGTAATACAGCAGCCGGCTCCACCAGCTTCTCCTGTAGGGATATTTACAGTAGGCGTATCATCACTTCCAATAACTAATACAAATGCTACATTGGGAGATGGAACAAATATTACTGTAGATCTTTCTAAGCTTACCATGTATTCAAATCCCACAGATATAAGAGAATTAAGCAAAGATGGTAATTCTGCAGGCTCGATTGAAAGCATAAATATTGATCAGTACGGTGTTGTAAGTGGCATATACTCAAATGGCAGAACCCAAGTGATCGGGCAAATAGCATTGGCTGATTTCCAAAACACCCAGGGGTTAGAGAAAGTAGGAAATACAATGTTTATAAATACAGTCAATTCCGGAGATCCAATGATAGGCGCTGCAAACACTGGGACAAGAGGTACCATAGATCCAGGAACACTTGAAATGTCAAACGTGGATCTTGCAAATGAATTTGCTAACATGATTACAACTCAAAGAGGTTTTGAAGCAAATGCAAAGGTAATAACTACATCTGATGAAATATTGCAAGATTTAGTAAACTTAATAAGATAGTTTAATTTATTTTTAGTATGTTAAGAGGGATTAATAAGTGATAAGCGTTACAAAGCTAAATGGAGATGAATTCATCGTCAATGCCGATATGATAGAATTTATTGAGGAGACGCCGGACACTGTTATAAGCTTGATTAGCGGAAAAAAAGTTGTGGTGAAAGAAAAAAAAGGTGATATTATAAGAAAAGTCATAGAGTATAAACGCAAAATTATGTCAAGTTAAATTTTTGCATTTAGAAGAGGCTTAAAATCATTTTTTTAAATATAGCAGAGGTGTTGTCATGAAAAATAACATCATAATAATAATTTTATTAGTAGTTATCATAGCTTTTGGAAGTGCATTTTTCTTTTTTAATTACAACTCAAAACCAGCTAAAATTGTTTATTATAATTATTCTCCTGGCAGCGAGTTTATTACAAACTTAAAAGGAGACGATAAGTTTATCAAGGCTGGCATTGAGTTAGAGGTTACCGATAAAAATGTATTAAAAGAATTAAGCGATCAAAATCCGAAAATAAGAGATGCAATAATTCAAATTTTAAGAAATGAAACTGCTCAAGATTTAGAAGGTTCTGAAGGACAAGCTAAGCTGCAGAATCAGATAAAGAGTCAAATCAATAAAATATTAGGAGCCGATAAGATAACGAATGTTTATTTTGATGATTTCATAGTTCAATAAGGGAGGAGAGTTCTATGGCTGACATACTGTCACAAAGCGAAATCGATGAATTATTAAAAGCAATGAATTCAGGAGAATTTGATGTAAAAGAGATAGAAGAAAATCAGCAGGAAGCAAAAGTTAAACCTTATGACTTTCGTAGACCTAATAAATTTTCAAAGGAACAATTAAGAACTCTCCAAATGATATTTGAAAATATGTCGAGAAGTTTTACGACGTTTTTATCTGGTTATTTAAGGACATTAGTTCAAGTATCAATAGTGTCTGTGGAACAGATAACATATTATGAGTTTAGCAATTCATTGACAAATCCAGTATTCATAGCCGTTATTGATGCAAAGCCGCTGGAAGGACCTATTATACTTGAGTGCAACAATAATACAACATTTACAATAATAGATAAAATATTGGGTGGTATTGGTGCATCTGAAACTGTGCAAAGAGATTATACTGAAATTGAGATGGGGCTTTTAATGAGAATAACAACGCAATTGTTGCCACTGATAAAAGATGCATGGAGCAATGTCATAGAGCTCAACCCAGAGATAACGAGAATAGAGACCAATTCTCAATTTACGCAAGTAATTTCTCCTAATGAAACTGTAGCATTGTGTACAATGTCTTTGAAGATAAATGATAATGAAGGGTTGATAAATTTTTGCCTGCCACATATAACGATTGTTCCTATACTGCCGTTGCTTACTACAAAGACATGGTTCTCTAACGCAGAAAAGCAGACGTATGACATAGGAATAATTAAAGATAAAATATCTAATACATATGTTCCTTTAAAAGTTGTCATAGGCACATCAAAGATAACGGTTAGAGATTTGTTAAGCTTTGATAAAGGCGATGTAATTGAGATAAATAAACGGTATAAAGATCCTATTGAAGTAAAGATAAATGATGAAACAAAGTTTTTAGGTGTTCCAGGGATTAGAAACAAGAAATACTGCGTTCAAATAACTGAGATTTGCAGCGAAGGAGATGATGCGGATGAGTGATATTTTATCACAAGATGAAATTAATGCATTATTAAGCGGTATGTCTGGCATAGAAAATAGCAAAAGCGATGTAATTCTAACTGAAGAAGAACAAGATGTTTTAGGTGAGATAGGAAATATTAGCTTTGGAACTTCTGCAACAACTTTGTTTACGCTTCTCAGAAACAAAGTAACTATAACAACGCCTAAAGTCAGCATTGTTAACTGGGAAAGCTTAAAGAAAGAATTCAATATACCATACGTTGCTGTTGAAGTAGAGTATACAGAAGGCATTAAAGGTAACAATCTTTTAATTTTAAAGGAGCAAGATGTACTTCGCATCACTGATTTAATGATGGGTGGTGATGGGAATGTCACTGAAGGAGAGATAACAGAACTTCATTTGAGTGCTATTGGAGAAGCAATGAATCAGATGATTGGTTCTTCATCGACTTCGCTGTCTACACTCATTGGCGAAAGCATAAATATTTCGCCGCCAAAAGCTTTTATCGTGGATTTTAACAAAGGATTGCCAGGAGACATCTCGTTTCCTGAAGGAGATATAGTCAAGGTTGCATTTAAGATGGTAGTTGGAGATATAATTGACAGTGAAATCATGCAATTGATTCCTATTTCATTTGCTAAAAAGCTTGTTGAACAGGTGATGTCAAAAAATGTAGAAAATTCTCCAAAAGGTTCTTTTCAAGATGTTAATGATGATGATATAATAAATACTGGTACTGCAGGAATAAAGAATGATTTCAATGAAGAAATTAGACATGAAGAGCAAATAAGCCAGCCAAAAAGTAGAAAGGTCGATGTGAAGCCGGTCGTCTTTAAAGAGCTTGACGCTTATGAACAGACAGTTTCAGAAAAAGAAAATATAAATCTTATTATGGATATTCCACTAACTGTCACTGTTGAGTTGGGACGTACAAGAAAATTAATAAAAGATATATTAGAACTTAATGAAGGCTCTATAATTGAGCTTGACAAATTAGCTGGCGAGCCTGTAGATATATTAGTCAATGGGAAATTTATTGCGAAAGGCGAAGTAGTAGTAATAGATGAGAATTTCGGCGTCAGAATACTTGATATAGTAAAACAAAGCAAAAGAATAAATTCATTATAATACGAGGAGGATTTGGTCATGAGCAAAATAATGATTGTAGATGATGCAGCTTTTATGAGGATGATGATAAAAGATATAATAACTAAAAACAATCTTGGTACTGTGATTGAAGCAGAAGATGGATCTGTAGCCGTAGAAAAGTACAATCAAGAGAAACCTGATTTAGTGCTTATGGATATTACAATGCCAGAAATGGATGGCATCCAAGCTGTAAAACAAATAGTTAAAAAGGATCCGAATGCAAAAGTAGTCATGTGTTCAGCTATGGGACAGCAAGCAATGGTTATAGAAGCAATACAGGCAGGTGCAAAAGATTTTATAGTAAAGCCGTTTCAACCAGATAGAGTTATAGAAGCCGTCAAGAAAATGTTGAAATGAGGAATTTGGATGTCCAGCGATAACCTGTTTATTGAAGCTGTAGCATTTCTTTTGATATTTATTTTAGTCGTGTTTTTAGCTTATTATGTAACTTTGTTTTTAAATAAAAAAGCGTTCAATATATACAAAGGAGAAAATTTTGAAATTATAGATCATCTAGCTTTAGGCAAGGATAAAAACTTGTATATAATTAAAGTTTGCAATGAATACATGCTTTTTAGTGCTACAAGTGATTCTATTATTTACATAAAAACTTTAGACGAAAAAGACTTAAAAATAAAAGATAAAAGTTTTAACTTTGGGCAAAGTTTAAATATTTCATTAAACAATTTAAAGAGATTGTCAATTAAAAATCTGGGTGGTAATGAACATGATAAAGATAAAAAAATTTAGCTGGCTGGTGCTTGTATTGCCAATTTTATTGACACAAAATGCATATGCAGCTCCAAATAATGCTTCATCTTTAATAACGGTCAATGCTCCATCGACTTCTAATGAAGTCGCATCAAGCATCCAAATAGTTCTTCTTTTAACTGTATTGACATTAGCGCCATCAATACTTATAATGATGACTTCTTTTACGAGGATAATTGTTGTTTTGTCGTTTTTAAGAAATGCCTTAGGTCTACAGCAAATGCCTCCAAATCAAGTTTTGATTGGTCTGGCTTTGTTTTTGACGTTTTTTATAATGGCACCAGTTGGTTCACAAATAAATAAAGATTCTATTCAGCCATATATGCAAGGAAAAATAACGCCACAAGAAGCTTATGTTAAGGCAAGAGATCCACTAAAGAACTTTATGCTTAAGCAGACCAGGAAAAATGACTTAAATTTGTTTATCAATTTGTCAAAGTTAAAAGTAAAAAGTGTAAATGATGTTCCTTTGCGAGTAGTCATACCGTCATTCATAATAAGTGAACTAAAAACGGCGTTTGAAATTGGATTTATCATATACATACCGTTCTTAATCATAGACATGGTTGTTGCCAGTGTATTGATGTCAATGGGGATGTTCATGTTGCCACCTGTACTTATATCCTTGCCATTTAAACTTTTGCTTTTCATACTGGTGGATGGATGGAATATTTTGGCTAAGTCTTTAGTAATTGGTTTTAGATAAGGGAGGGATTAATATATGGATCCGGGATTAGTTCTTGATATAGGCAGAGAAGCATTAATGGTGACCATGATGGTTTCTGCGCCACTTCTAATTATATCATTGCTTGTAGGATTAATAATAAGTATTTTTCAGGCCACAACACAAATTCAAGAGCAGACGTTGACATTTGTGCCGAAAATTTTAGCAATATTTGCATCTATTATATTGTTTGGTCCATGGATGCTTACGGTACTTATTAATTATACTCAAAAATTAATATTAAATATTAACAGTTTTATCAGGTAGATAATATGGAGTTAAGTTATTATATTTTAAACAATGTACAGTACTTTTTAATAGTATTTGTTAGAATGCTGGGAATCTTTATATTGACACCGCTTTTTGGGACTAAGACATTGCCTTCCACGTTTAAAATAGGACTTGCTTTTTTTACATCAATAATGATTTTTGAATTAGTAAATGTGAAAATTGATGCAAATAATTTATATCAATACGTTGAAATTGTTTTTAATGAGTTTTTGATTGGCTTATTGATTGGTTTGTCTTCTATGATTTCATTTAGCGCTATATATTTGGCTGGACAAATAATAGATTACCAATTGGGCTTTAGCATTGTCAATGTCTTGGCGGCTGGTGAAGAAACACAGGTGCCTTTAATTGGAAATTTTGTATATATACTTACATTATTATTGTTTTTACTTATAGACGGTCATCACAAGCTTTTTCAGTTGCTTTTTCAAAGTTATAGTATGATACCTGTAGGCACGCCATTTTTACATTTAGAAAGCATTAATACAGTCATTACAAAGATTGTATCGGATATGTTTGTTTTAGGATTTAGAATAAGCGCACCGATTGTTGTGTCAACTTTGCTTACAGATATAACTTTAAGCATAATATCAAGGACAATACCACAATTAAATGTATTTATGATAGGTATGCCTATAAAAATATTCGTTGGCATTTTTACATTGTTTATTATGCTGCCAATGTATTTAGCGGTTATTGACGTCTTGTTTAATGGAATGTACTCAGATATATTTGCGCTTTTTAAATCAATTGTCAAAGGATGACAGGAATTGAAGCTACAAATTTTTGCAGGTGAAAAAACAGAACCGGCAACACCCAAGAGAAGGCAAGACGCAAGGAAAAAAGGACAAGTATTTCAAAGTAGAGAAGTTACTTCAGCACTTGTAACAATAGCAGGTTTTCTCGTCATATATTTTACAGTGCAAAATAGCATTGCTGAAATCATGAATTTAATCAAATTCCTTTTTTTAAATTATGGTGGTGCCAGCGATAATGTATTTACGATTAATGGCATATACAAGTTGTTTGAGATGGTGTTTTCTGTTTTTATAAAACTGATTTTGCCAACCATTGCAACGGTATTTATAATAGCTCTTATATCAACTTATGCGCAAGTTGGATTTGTGTTTACTTTAGAGACTTTGAATTTTAAATTAGAAAGATTAAATCCTCTTGATGGTTTAAAAAGGATGTTTTCTAAAAGGAGTTTATTAGAACTTGTAAAGTCAATCATTAAAATTAGCATATTGGCGTACGTAATGTATTCATTTTTGATAGGTCAGTATAAGGGTATTCCACAACTTTTAGATATGTCTGTGCAAGATCTTATTAAATATAACATGAACATATTTGCTGGCATATTGTTGAGGATCTCTTTAGTATTGGTGGTTTTAGGAGCAATAGATTACGTATATCAGTGGAGAGAATATGAATCAAATCTTAGAATGAGTAAAGAAGACATCAAAGAGGAATTTAAGGAAACTGAAGGCAATCCTCAAATAAAATCAGAAATTAGAAAGAAACAAAGGCAGATTTCCATGAGAAGGATGATGCAAAACATAAAAAAAGCCGATGTTGTCATAACGAACCCTACACACATTGCAGTAGCTTTAATGTATGATAACGAAATTAATGATGCACCTGTTGTCGTAGCAAAAGGACAAGATTATATAGCTCAGAAAATAAAAGAAGAAGCAATTAAGTATTCGATTGCGATTGTTGAGAATAAACCATTGGCTCAATCTTTGTATAAAACAACGGAAATCGGTGATAGCATACCGCCTGAATTGTATAAAGCAGTTGCAGAGGTTTTGGCTTATGTATATAGTTTGAGGGGAGAATAGGAGGGATATATTGAAATTTTCAGATTTAATTGCAGCAATATTTGTCGTAGGAATTGTTTTAATAATAATCATTCCTGTTCCATCTATATTATTGGATTTTTTGCTTATTTTAAATATATCGCTATCCATCATAATACTGCTTACGACAATGTATGTTAAGGATGCTATGGATTTTTCTGTTTTTCCATCAATATTGCTTATAACGACTTTGATGAGATTATCCCTTAATATTTCTTCTACTCGTTTGATTTTGACGTCTGGATTTGCAGGCAATGTGATTCATGCATTTGGAAGTTTTGTCATTGGCAATAACCCCATAGTAGGATTTATAGTGTTTATTATAATTGCAATTGTACAATTCATTGTAATAACAAAAGGTGCTGAAAGAGTGTCCGAAGTTTCCGCAAGATTTACTCTTGACGCAATGCCAGGCAAACAAATGTCAATTGATGCAGATTTAAATGCTGGAATAATAAACGACAAAGAAGCAAAAGAAAGAAGAAAGAAAATTCAGGAAGAAGCAAAGTTTTTTGGTTCAATGGATGGCGCAAGTAAATTTGTAAAGGGAGATGCCATCGTTGGAATCATAATCATGATAATAAATATAATTGCGGGATTAATCATTGGAATGACTATTAAAGGCATGGATATAAATCAAGCCATAAATACTTATACGATTTTGACTGTTGGTGATGGATTGGTAAGTCAGATTCCAGCTCTTTTAATATCGACAGCCACTGGTATCATAGTCACAAGGACCGCATCAGAGTCCAATATGGGCAACGATGTGATAATGCAGCTTATAAAAGAGCCAAGGGTTTTACAAATGACAGGTATTTTGCTTATTCTGATGGCATTTGTTCCTATGCTTCCTGCCATTCCATTGCTTATAATAGGTTCATTGTTTACATATTTGGGATTTTCAAACAGGAAGAAAAATTTAACAAATGATGAAGTTAAAAAAGATGACTTAAAAGAATTGGAAGAAATTAGAGATCCTAAAAGAGCTTACGATTTATTGCAAGTGGATCCGATTGAACTGGAATTTGGATACGAGTTGATTCCAATTGCCAGCAGTGAATTATTAGACAGAATTGTAATGATTAGAAGGCAAATTGCTTTGGATTTAGGTTTAGTCGTACCTATGGTAAGGTTGAGAGATAATATTCAGCTTAAACCAAACGAGTACATAATCAAAATAAGAGGCAACGAAGTAGGGAAAGGCGATGTGTATGTAAATAAATATTTGTGTATGCAAGTTGGCGAAATAAGCAGCGATATAAAGGGTATAAGCACGAGAGAACCGGCTTTTGGATTGCCTGCTTTATGGATTGACGATAGCGAAAAACAAAAAGCTGAAATGTTGGGATGTACAGTAGTCGATGTTCCATCTGTCATTTCTACACATCTTACAAATATCATAAAGAGGCACTCAGACGAACTTTTAGGAAGGCAGGAGGTTAAAGAGCTTTTAGATAATATAAAGCTGTCAAATCCAGCTTTGGTTGAAGAAATTGTGCCAAAATTACTAAGCTTAGGCGATATTGAGAAGGTTTTGTGTAACTTGTTAAGAGAGGAAATTTCGATTAGAGATATGGTAACTATTTTGGAAACTTTAGCTGATTATGCGCCAACTACGAAAGATACCGATGTTTTAACAGAGTATGTAAGACAATCATTAAAAAGAGCTATAACAAACAAGTATGCTAAAGACGGTAAACTCCAAGTGATAACATTGGATCCGGAGGTTGAGAGGTCAATACAAAACGCTATAAATCAGACTGAACATGGATCGTATTTAGCGCTTCCGCCTGATTCAATGCAAAAAATATTGAAGGCTGTACACAACATCATAAAAAAGATTACGATTAAGGGCGAACAGCCAATTATACTTACAGCACCAATTATACGATTCTATTTGCGAAAATTAATCGAGCAAATTTCGAAAGATATAGTCGTTTTATCGTACAATGAACTTTTGCCTAATGTAGAGGTATTTTCTGTAGGGACGGTGAAACTAAGTGAAAGTTAAGCGATATATTGCAGATAATTATCAAGATGCTTTAAAACTTATTAAAGCTGAAATGGGTAGCGATGCGGTAATATTGCAACAGAGCAGTTACAAAGAAAGAGGATTGAGAGGCCTATTTAAAAAGAAAAAAGTTGAAGTTGTAGCTGCAGTAGAAGAAAACAAAATTGATGAAAGAGATCTGTTTATTAAAGATTTGTATGAAATCAAGTCGCTTCTAAGAGAGTTTAAACATAATGAAATAAAGGATGAAAGTAAAAAAGATCTGGCCTATGAACTTGTTTCAAGAGGCGTTGATGATAAATTGTCGAAAATTCTGACTGATGGTATAAATGAGGTTTCGGATAGCAATTTAGAGACATTGCAAAAGAGAATTGTAAATTTTATTGGTCCTCCAAAGAAAATAACCGGCTTGAACGAGAAAAAACGTGCTGTTTTTATTGGACCTACAGGTGTCGGTAAAACGACGACGATTGCAAAAATTGCTTCTAATCTAATTTTGAGGGAAAAGAAAAAAGTATTGTTAATAACTGCGGATATATTTAGAATTGCTGGCGCAGAACAATTAAAAATTTATGGTGAGATTTTAGGTGTACCTGTAATGGTAGTTAACAATATTTTTGATTTAAATCGATTGGAAGGTGAAATAAGCAAATACGATGTGGTTTTGATTGATACTGCTGGAAGAAGTCATACTGATTCTAAGAAAATGCAGGAATTAAAAACCTTTTTGCAGTATGGTACCTATGACGAAGTTTATCTTTGCCTAAGCGCAGCTACAAAAAACAGCGATATTAAAAAAATTATAAAATCGTACGACTTTATAGATGAGTACAATCTTCTTTTTACTAAGTTAGATGAGACAGATAATTATAGTGTTATTTTAAATTCAATATACTACTCAAAAAAGTCTGTATCATACGTAACAGATGGTCAGATGGTACCTGATGATATTAGTTTAGCTGATAGTAAAATGATTGCACAAAATATTTTAAAGGGGAATTAACATGGATCAGGCGGAGAGGCTTAGGTATCTATTTCAACAAAACAATGCAAAAAGATGCAGAGTCATAACCGTTACAGGTGGAAAAGGAGGAACTGGGAAAACATGCATTTCTGTTAATCTATCTATAGCGCTAAAAAAGATTGGGTATAAAGTTTTAATTGTTGATGCTGATATAGGGTTTTCTAATGCAGAGATAGAGTTAGGTGTTGTGTCAAATTATACATTGTACGATGTGCTGTATGGGAACAAAAAGATCGTTGATGTCATAAATGATGGACCTGTTGGGGTGAAATTTATTTCAACAGGAGGAAATTTTGATTTAGTAAATGGCAATATAGATCTAAATGTATTTTTTAACAATATTAAAATATTAGATAATTACTTCGACTATATAATTGTTGATACTGGAGCTGGAATTAATAAAACGGTAAAAAGTTTTATAGATATGTCAGATGATGTGATAATTGTAACCACACCAGAGCCAACTGCCATAATGGATGCTTACATACTTATTAAAACAATTAATGACTTAAGCGATAAAAATTTGTATTTAATAGTTAATAAAGTTGCTAATCAAAGCGAATATGTTTCTGTTTATGAAAGGCTTAACAATGCACTTATTAACTTTTTGGGCGCTTCAATAATTAATCTTGGTTTTGTACATGAAGATGCCAAAATAAGCGAATGTATAAAAATGCAAATTCCTATTGTGCTAAAGTATCAGTATAGTAAGCCTTCAAAAGATATCGCGAAAATTGCCGAAGTCCTTACAAATTATAAGACGGATAAAAAGAAAGAAGGGCTTCTCGGAATATTTAGAAAAATGTTTTTGAATGGTGGAGGCATTAATAATGGTTAACATAAAGCCAGGGCAAAAGATCGAAATAAGTATTGGCAAAAGTAGCAACAAATATGTGTCAAAAGTTGACGATGTATCTGCAGATGGTACATTGCTTGTGGAAACGCCGATACATAATGGACACTTTGTTCCAATAAGGATTGGTTCAAAAGTTAATGTCATCTTTTTTAACAAGGATGGATTATTTACTTTTGATGGAATAGTCATAAATAGATTTTTCGGCAATTTGTCGTTTATACAATTAAAAAGGGTAACTGATATAGAGAAGTTGCAAAGAAGACAATTTTTTAGATTAGAAAAAATAATGGAATTTAAGTATAAGCTACATGAAGATGATGAGACTTTCGAGAAAGGTGTCATAAAGGATATAAGTGGCGGTGGCTTTAGGGCAAAGGTTAAGAAAAAAGTAGACGTAGGGACAGAAATAATTTGTTATGTTAAGCTAAGTAATGAAACTGATGAATTGGTCCAAAAATGTAAAGTGGTAAGGTGTAACTATTTTGATGATGGATATGAAATAGCCGCTCAATATGTCGATATACAAGATAGAGTAAGAGAAAAGATAATATCATTTATTTTTAAAGAGCAAAGACGATTAAAAAGACAGCAGATAAACTTTTAAATGTAAAAAGGAGGAAAATAGGATGGATACAAATCAATACTTAGAGATATTTTTGGAGGAATCTGAAGAACACATTGAGAGCTTAAATGAAAATCTTCTTCAGCTTGAAAAAAATCCTGAAGATTCACATATTGTAGATGAAATATTTAGATCCGCCCATACCCTAAAGGGAATGGCAGCCACAATGGGCTTTGAAAACATGACAAAATTGACTCATAAGATGGAAGATGTTTTTCAAGAAATTAGAAATAATTCATTGAAAGTTTCCAGCAATTTAATGGATGTATTGTTTAAATGCATGGATGCTTTAAGTTCTATGATTGGAAAAATATCTCAAAGTGGTGATGATGCGTATGACATTGACAATTTGCTTAAATTGTTGGAAAATGGCAATTCAAATGAGGAAATTTACGTAACCAATAATAGTGAAGAATCCAAAGCTTATACCAGCAATGAAGTGAATTTGTACGAGAAAGATATAATTGAGAAAGCAGCATCTCAAGGTTATAAAACGTATAGTATTGAAGTAGTTATTGATAAAAATTGCGTGATGAAGTCTGCAAGAGCTTTTATAGTATTTAATACATTGGATAATTTAGGCGATATTATAGATTCTAAGCCTTCAGTAGAAGATATAGAAGATGAAAAATTTGACGATAGATTTACCGTTCATTTGATTAGCAAACATGATAAAGACTTTGTAAAGTCAAAATTAACTGCAATATCAGAAATACAGGAAATAAATATCGAAGAAATATTGTATTCCAAAGAAATAAAAGATAATAAGAATTTCGAAAAGACGGTTAATACAAATAACGATGATCAAATAAAACATAATAAGACAAATAAAAGCGTTAGAGTAGATATTGAGAGATTAGACAATTTGATGAATTTAGTAAGCGAATTAATAATAATAAAAACACGGTTAGAAGGATTGGAATCAAGCGAAAAAAATCCTGACACTATTGCAACGATTGAGTATCTCGAGAGAATAACTACAAATCTTCATGATGCTGTGATGAAGGTAAGAATGGTACCAGTGGAAAGAGTTTTCAACCGTTTCCCAAGAATGGTAAGGGATTTATCTCGAGAGCTTAATAAAAAAATCACATTAAATATGTTTGGACAGGATACTGAAGTTGACAGGACTGTAATAGATGAAATAGGTGATCCATTAGTACATTTAATAAGAAATTCTATAGATCATGGTGTAGAAACACCTGAATTAAGAATGAGAAAGGGTAAACCAGAGACTGGCATTATAAATCTTAAGGCGTATCATGAAGGAAATAATGTAATAATTGAAGTAAGTGACGATGGTTCTGGTATTAACTTTGAAAAGGTGAAAAAGAAAGCTTATGAAAAAGGTATGCTATCCGATGAGGAAGCTAATGAGTTGTCAAACGAAAAATTAATAAGATTGTTATTTGAACCTGGATTCAGCACTTCTGACAAGATATCTGATATATCAGGTAGAGGGGTAGGACTTGATGTAGTTAAAAACAAAATAGAATCTTTGAACGGTTCTATAGAAGTCAAAACAGAAAAAGATAAGGGAACAAAGTTTATAATAAAATTGCCATTGACTTTGGCTATAATTCAGGCATTGTTAGTGATGGTTGGAAACGAAAAGTACGCATTCCCATTAAATTCAATATCGGAAATTGTAAACAAAAATAAGAACGAAGTGCATTTAGTACAGGGTAAGGAAGTTGTCATGTACAGAGGAAAAGTAATTCCATTGATAAGATTGCACAATATTTTAGATGTTGAGTCTAATGAAGATAATGATGAGTTTATATGTGTGATTATAAAAAAAGGTGACAATTTGGCTGCATGTAGTGTTGATGAACTTATAGGGCAGCAGGAAATAGTAATAAAACCATTAGGTAAATATTTAAGTAATGTAAAAATAATTGCTGGTGCAACAATATTGGGAGATGGGCAAGTAGCTTTAATAATAGATTCTAATAATTTATTTTAAAAGAAGAAGGAGGCGTTGCATATGAGTATGTTTGTCGTGACTAAATTAGGCGGTGAAGAATACGGAATAGAAATAGATAAAGTACAATCCATTGAAAAAATTACTAAGATAACAAGAGTTCCAAAAGCGCCTTCATTTGTAAAAGGTGTCATAAATTTGAGAGGCGAGATAATTCCTGTCATTTCAATTAGAATGTTGTTAAAATTAGACGAAGTCAATTATGACGACGATACAAGAATAGTCATCATAAAGAATAACGATATTGTAATAGGAATTATTGTAGATAATGCTAATGAAGTTGTAGAAATAAATGATGAAAGTATAGATTCGATAGATGTTAACAGTAATTTATACAAAAAGGAAAGTTTTATTGGGCGAATAGGAAAGGTAGGAAACAGGATATTGATGCTTTTTGATATAGACAAATTGACTACTCAGCAGGAAGTGAAGATATGAATATAAATAAGATAAATGAGACATACATCGATGTACTTAAAGAGCTTGGAAATATAGGCTCAGGAAACGCTATAACAGCTTTAGCATCTTTGATAGGCAAAAAAATAGATATGAAAATCCCTACTGTACGACTGATGGAATTAAACGAAGTACAGGATATATTTGGACTTGCCGACACTATTATTGTGGGAATATATTTTGATCTTGAAGGAAGTGTGAATGGCAATATTTTATTTTCTTTAGATATTGAAAGTGCTTCTTATTTGATTCAATATTTGATGGGAGTCAATGTTGGCGATGAATTTACAGAAATCGAAAAATCAGCATTAGAAGAAATAGGCAATATTATGGCAGGGAGTTATGTGTCTTCGCTGTCTACATTGACAAATTTGGACATGAAAATATCACCTCCTGCAATCAGCATTGATATGGCAGGTGCTATATTAAGTGTTCCTGCGATTAAATTTAGTGAATTATCTGATAAAATTTTGTTTATTGAGACAGAGTTTTTTGAAGGAAATAAATTAATAAAAGGCGATTTCTTTCTTATACCTGATATAGAATCATTTGATAAAATACTTAACGCACTTGGAGTTGAATTAGATGGATAATTTTACATTTAGAGTAGGAATGGCCGATGCAAGAGTTGCAAAGTGTCCAAGCAAATTGGTTACAGTCGGTCTTGGGTCATGTGTGGGTATTGTCCTATATGACAAAGTAAGTAAAATATCTGGGCTTGTCCACATTATGTTGCCATATAGCGATCAAAGTAAAAACAACTCAAATAAACTTAAATTTGCCGATACAGGTATCACAGCATTGATAGATATGATGTTAGAGTTAGGTGCTGACAGAAAGTACATAATAAGTAAAATAGCAGGTGGCGCTCAAATGTTTGCAACAAAGGCAAACTTGGATATTATGAATATAGGTGCCCGCAATGTAATTGCTACTAAAGAAGTTTTATCGTCTTTAAACATACCATTGGTTTCAGAAGATACAGGTGGTAATTATGGTCGTACAATTGAATTTGACTGCGAAAGTGGCAAGCTGTTAATTAAAACAATCGGACATGGTGTAAAATTTATTTAGGGTAGGAAAGGAATGTTTAAAAATGTCTCTACTCGAACAAGACTTATGGGATAAATATGAAAAGCAAAAAGACGGAAGTTCCAAGGAAGACATCATAATCAAATATATGCCACTTGTTAAGCATATAGTCAAGAGAATTTGCTTGTCAGAATTAAGCAAAGAAGATACTGATGATCTTATAAGCCAAGGAATGATTGGGTTAATCGATGCAGTTAATAAATATGATGTTTCAAAGGGTGTAAAGTTTGAGACATATGCGTCGATAAGAATAAAGGGAGAGATAATTGATTATTTAAGAAAAAAAGACTGGATTCCGAGAAGTCTAAAAAAACGATATAAAAGCATTGAAAAAACAATTGAACAATTAGAACAGGAATACAAAAGAGAACCTACTATTGAAGAAATTATGGAGGCAACAAAGTTATCAAAAAATGACGTTTTAAAGACTTTAAGTTATATGAATGCGGGTTACATAAGTTCTTTAGATGAAGTGATTGAGAACAATTTGAAAATTACTTCAATTACAGACAACGAAGTTACAAATCCTGAAAATGAAGTAATGATGTTTGACTTGAAGCAGAATATTTCTAAGGCTATTGATACGCTACAGGAAAAAGAAAGATTGATTATTTCATTGTATTACTATGAGGATTTGAACTATAAAGAAATTAGTAAAATAATGGGATTGACGGAATCTAGAATATCACAAATTCATTCAAAAGCCATAAAAAAGTTAAAGGAAAAGCTAAGTGACTTGCTGTAACTAATAAAAATTTGGGGGCATTTATATGTGTGATTTAAAATATTCTTGCAAATTGGAAATATCGTCGGACAAAATGGCCGCATTTTTAATAGTTGAAAATATTTCAAACGATGGTATTGTTTTGAATAAAGATAATATTTACGAGCTTTTAAGATCTCATAACGTAGTTTTTGGGATAATTGAAAATGTCATCGATAAAATTTGCAAGTCCCCCAATATTAACGAACGTTATTTAATTGCACAAGGTAAAAAGCCTATAAATGGGAAAGATGGACGTGTTGAGTATTTAATCGATTTTGAGAGCAATGCTGAACCAAAAGTGCTTGAAGATGGAAGAGTGGATTATAAAGAGCTGCAAATATTTAAAAGTGTGAAAAAGGATGAAATCATAGCCCGAAAGGTAGATCCTGAAGACGGTATAGACGGTATGAACGTAAATGGAGAAATAGTCAAAGCAAATAAAGGCAAAGAAGCAAAATTGCCATTAGGCAAAAACACATATATTAATGATGGATGTCTTTATTCCTCTATTGATGGACATATTTCTAAAAAAGATCAAAAAGTAAATGTAAATCCTATAATTGAGTTAAAAGATGTCAATGCTTCGACAGGAAATGTCAGAACTTTTGCAAGCATTAAAATCTATAACAACATAAGTTCTGGTTATAAGATAGAAAGCGATGGAGATGTGGAAATATATGGTGTTGTAGAAGGTTCTACAATATCTGCGAAAGGAAATGTAATAATTCATAAAGGCATTCAAGGCAATGGTAAGGCAAAAATTATCTCAGGGGGGAAAGTTGTATCGAAGTATTTACAAAATTGTGAAGTAATAGCTGAAGATGATGTCGTAAGTGAAGCCATAATGTACAGCACAGTGAAGACAAATAGTTGTGTTAAGTTAATTGGAAACAAAGGTGTAATCGTTGGCAGTGTAGTTATAGCAACACGAGAAATAGAAGCAATAAACGTTGGTTCTAAAATGTTTGTACATACTGAGTTAATAGTCGGAGAACCACCTGAAAAGAGAAAGAGAAAAGAAGAAATATCTAAAAAAATATCTGAAAATGAAAAATCCATAGACGGATTAAATAAAATCGTTTCATATTTAACGAAATTAGGTGTGCCGGATGATAAAAGAGCCATTTATGAAAAAACTCTTAAGTCTTTGTTACAGTTGGAAGCTGAGAATAAGTCCTTGTTGGATGAATATAGAGAATTAAATTCAAATAATGATGAATCATTTGGTATAATTAAAGTATATGATACGGTTTATCCGGGAACAAAAATAACTATAGACGATGTATCTAGAAAGATAAAAGAGCCTGTAAAATATGTTACTTTTATGAGAAATGGTGCGGATATAGACATATTGCCAATAGGGTAAGGGGGAATGTATATGTCGGTAAATCCGATAGATTTACAGGTAGCAATTCCTAAAATGGTGGATGTAAGTAATATAAAACAGATTGAAATTCAAAGACCAGATGTATTTGTTGGTCAATTCATGGAGATGATAAATAATGAAAATGAGATAAAAAAAAGCAGGACAAACAAAATCAACGAATCAAATAAATTGTCAACTAAGAAAGATAAAAATAGAATGGAAGGGAAATCATCTCAAAAAGAAAGAAAAAAATTTTTATTAGGGCATGTGGATATAAAAATTTAAAATCGTATTGACAAAAATATCATAATATAATATATTAATCAGTGGATAACACACGTTCAAAGATCATAAAACTGGTGCCATAATGGTTGTTTTGTGAGATGACTTGAACGGAGGAATAACCAGGAGGTGAGAATATGTCAGTTATATCAATGAAACAATTATTAGAAGCAGGTGTACATTTCGGTCATCAAACAAGAAGATGGAATCCTAAGATGGCTCCTTATATTTTTACCGAGAGAAATGGAATATATATTATAGATCTTCAAAAAACGGTAAAAAAGATAGAGGAAGCATACGATTTTATAAAAGAGGTTGTTTCGAATGATGGTACTGTCTTATTTGTAGGTACAAAGAAACAAGCCCAGGATTCTGTTAAAGAAGAAGCAGAAAGATGCGGAATGTACTATGTAAATCAAAGATGGCTTGGCGGAATGTTGACAAATTACAAGACAATTAGAAGCAGGGTTGAAAGACTTAAAGAGTTAAAGAAGATGGAAGAGGATGGCACATTTGAAGTTTTACCCAAAAAAGAGGTTATAAAGCTTAGAAAAGAAAAGGAAAAACTTCAAAAGTATTTAGGTGGAATAGAAAACATGAATAGTCTTCCATCGGTACTTTTTGTGGTTGATCCTAAGAAAGAAGCAATTGCCATCGCTGAAGCTAAAAATCTCGATATTCCTATCGTTGCAATTGTTGATACAAATTGTGATCCTGAAGAAGTAGATTATCCTATACCGGGCAACGATGATGCGATTCGTGCGGTAAAATTAATAGCTTCAAAAATAGCTGATGCTGTAATTGAGGCTAAACAGGGTGAACAATTAACTGCGGTTGAAGAGTAATTTTGAATGGTAAGGAATTTTCATCCTTACCATAAATTATATTAGGATGGAGGTAAGATTATATGATTTCTGCACAACAAGTTAAAGAACTTAGAGAGCGTACTGGGGCAGGCATGATGGATTGCAAAAGAGCGCTTACTGATTCTAATGGTGATATTGAAAAAGCAATTGATATATTAAGAGAAAGAGGATTAGCAGCCGCTGCTAAAAAGGCTGGCAGAGTTGCAAATGAAGGATTAGTAGAATCGTACATTCATGGTGGTGGCAGAATTGGTGTTCTTGTTGAAGTAAATTGTGAAACAGATTTTGTCGCCAATACAGATGATTTTAAAACTTTTGTAAAAGAAATATGCATGCAAATCGCTGCAGCAAATCCGCAGTACATAAAAAGAGAAGATGTACCACAAGAAGTTATTGAAAAAGAAAGGGAAATTTTAAAGGCACAATCATTAAATGAAGGTAAACCAGCTCAAGTGATTGACAGAATAATTGAAGGAAGACTCGAAAAATTCTATAAAGAAAATTGCCTATTAGAACAATTGTATATAAGAGATGATAGCAAGACGATAAAAGACTTATTAAATGAATTGATTGCTAAACTTGGTGAAAATATAATAATAAGAAGATTTGTGAGATTTGAAAGAGGAGAAGGTATTGAAAATTCTCAAGAAGAAGAATAAAATTAAATAGGCAACCAAAATAGGACACGGTTGTGTCCTATTTTTAATAGTTTTCATGAAGGATTTTTAATATTTTTATAGAATAATAAAATGAGGTGTTTTAATGTCTGTGAAATACAAACGAATAATATTAAAAATTTCAGGAGAAGCTTTGTCTGGCAGCACAGGTTACGGTATCGATTTTGAAACTGTAAATTTAATTGCTGATCAAATAAAAGAAGTAAAAGAAATGGGCGTTCAAATAGGCGTTGTAATTGGAGGTGGTAATATATGGAGGGGTAGAGAAGGAGTAGGAATGGATAGGACTACCGCTGATCATATGGGAATGCTTGCTACAGTCATTAATTCTCTTGCTTTGCAAGATGCTCTAGAGCGAAGAGGCGTAGAAACGAGGGTTCAAACTGCCATTGAGATGAGGCAGATTGCTGAACCGTATATTCGACGGAGGGCAATAAGGCATCTTGAAAAAGGAAGGGTTGTGATTTTTGCAGCTGGCACTGGTAATCCTTTCTTCTCTACCGATACGACAGCATCTTTAAGAGCTGCTGAGATAGATGCGGAAGTGATTCTTCTTGCTAAGAAAGTAGATGGAGTCTACGATAAGGACCCTGTTAAACATAAAGATGCTACCAAGTTTGATAAGTTGACATATCTTGATGTGCTTAACAGAGGACTTGGGGTGATGGACTCTACAGCAACTTCTCTATGTATGGACAATAATATTCCAATTATCGTGTTTAATTTAACTGTACCAGGAAACATTAAGAATGTGATAATGGGCCAAAAAATAGGAACGATTGTCAAGGAGGGATAGCGATGGATGATTTGTTAAAAAGCACTGAAGAAAAAATGAAAAAGTCAATTGCAGTTTTAAAAAATGAATTGATGTCTATAAGGGCTGGCAGGGCTAATCCTGCACTTTTAGACAGAATATCAATTGACTACTATGGTACCATGACTCCAATAAATAAGTTAGCAACAATTACGGCACCAGAACCAAAGATTATAATTATTCAACCGTGGGACACATCCAAAATATCTGAAATTGAAAAAGCAATTCAAAAATCAGATTTAAACATTAATCCTACTTCTGATGGCAAAATAATCAGATTAGTTTTTCCTGATTTGACAGAAGAGAGAAGGAAAGAGCTTGTTAAATTAGTTCATAAAAAAGGTGAAGAAGCTAAGGTCGCAGTGAGGCAGATTAGAAGAGATGCCAATGATGCTATTAAAAAGATGGATAAAAATGGTGAGATTTCGGAAGATGAAAAATTAAAAAGCGAAGAAAATGTACAAAAACTTACGGATAAGTATATTAAGGAAATAGACAAAATTTTGGAGCAGAAGGAAAAGGAGATAATGGAGATTTGATCGATATTATTGGATACGATATTGAAGCGGCTAAGAAGATTTTAGAAAAAAATAATGTTCAATACAATATAATATTTACCAAGCCTACTAAAAAATATAGAGGATATCAGAGACGCGTCTTAAAAACGATGTTTGAAGATGGTATATTATCAGTTATAGTAGCTGAATTTTAACCCCCTCACATGAGGGGGTATTGCCCATATTATAAGGAGGAAATTTAATGGGGTTTATCAAAAAACGACAAAAAAATTTTGATGAGGAGATAGAGAAAAAACTTGATAAAAACAATGTTCCAAAGCATGTGGCAATAATAATGGATGGAAATGGTAGATGGGCGAAAAAGAGAGGTTTCATAAGAACACTTGGACATAGGGCTGGTATGGAAGCTGTAAGGCGAATTGTTAAAGCATCATCTGAAATCGGAATTAAGTATCTGACTTTATACGCATTTTCGACAGAAAATTGGAAAAGGCCTGTAGATGAAGTTAATGGATTGATGGACTTACTTATAGAGTATTTAGGTCGCGAAGTAAATGAATTGAATGAAAACAATGTGAAATTAAACTTTATTGGCGATTTATCAATGATACCTGAAAAATGTAGAATCAAGATAAAAGAGTCCGAGGAAATAACTAAAAACAATACTGGTCTTACTTTAAATATTGCCTTAAATTATGGTGGTAGAAGTGAAATAGTTAGAGCATTTAAAATGATAGGCAGTTCTTTATTGAGCGGCAAAATTGATTTAAATGACATTGATGAAAATGTTATTGCTGATAATTTATATACATCAGGACAACCAGACCCTGATTTGATTATAAGACCAAGCGGAGAATTGCGAATTAGCAATTTTATGCTTTGGCAGTCTGCATACTCCGAATTATGGTTTTCTGATGTCTTATGGCCAGATTTTGAAAAAAAGCACCTTTTACAGGCTATATTTGATTACCAAAAGCGAAATAGACGTTTTGGTGGCATATGAATTAAGGAGTTGAATCTATGTTAAAAAAAAGGATATTTAGTGCGGTAATAGGGCTTCCTTTGGTTTTTGCGGCATTAATCATGGGGGGCTGGTATCTTAGGCTTTTTTTAGTAGCTATCAGTCTTATTGGATTGTACGAGTTTTACGCGGTGTTTAAAAATACAGAAATAAAGCCTATAAATTTTATGGGCTATGTGGCTGTTTTATTTTTTTATATTTTTGGCTATACCTATGATTCTATAGATCTTTTTGTGATTTTGTCTGTAGTAATATTTTCTATCCCAGTTGTACTTCATAGATATAATTTGAAAGATACTTCCATAACAATTATGGGAATCATATATGTCATTTTTTTCTCGTACATAGGGAAAATAAGGGATATTAAAGACGGTTACTTGCTTGTATGGCTTATATTTATCATTTCTTGGCTGACAGATACTTTTGCATATTTCATAGGTAAACGCATCGGTAAAAATAAATTATGTCCATCAATTAGTCCTAACAAGACTTTTGAAGGTTCGGTTGGTGGAGTAATAGGTTCGTTGTTAGGGTGCCTTTTGTTTACATATTTATTTAGAGGAAAGCTAGAAATAAATTATTATTATATCATCTTTTTAAGCGTTATAGGCAGCATAGTAGCTCAAATAGGTGATCTTTTTGCGTCGTTTATAAAACGAAATTGCAACACGAAAGATTTTAGCAAAATTATTCCTGGGCATGGCGGGATATTGGATAGATTTGATAGTATTCTTTTCGTATCTCCTTGTATTTACATATTTTTCACGTATTTAAACAGATGAAAGGAGCTAAACATGAAAAATATTGTCGTTTTAGGTTCTACAGGTTCGATTGGAACTCAAACACTTGATGTGGTAAGGAAATCAAAAGAATTTCGTGTTATAGGACTTACATGTTATAATAATATTGATCTTATAAAGCAACAAATTGATGAATTTAAACCGCAATTTGTTGCTGTTAAGGATGAATCGTCTGCAAAAAAGTTAAAAGAAATTGTGGACACTAATACAGTGATTCTCTCTGGTGATGATGGAATAAACGAGGTAGCTTCTCTTTCAAATGTTCAGACTGTTGTTGTGGCCATTGAAGGCATAGCAGCGCTTATTCCTACTATAAAGGCGATTGAAACAGGGCATAACATTGCACTTGCTAATAAAGAATGTTTAGTCACTGGTGGGCACATAATTAAGAAACTGGCAATTGAAAAAAACATAAATATATTTCCTGTTGACAGTGAACACAATGCGATTTACCAATGTATTCAATCTGGAAAAAAAGAATTTGTAAATAAATTGATTATAACTGCATCTGGAGGACCCTTTAGAGGAAAAACATTAAGCGATTTAAAATCCGTGACAGTTGAAGAAGCTTTAAATCATCCTAATTGGAAGATGGGCAAAAAAATAACAATCGATTCTGCCACACTTATGAATAAAGGGTTTGAGGTAATAGAAGCTAAATGGCTTTTTGATGTGCCATTAGAAAAAATAGAAGTTGTTGTGCATAAAGAAAGCATAATCCATTCAATGGTAGAGTTTATTGATGGAAGCATTATTGCAGAAATGGCTACTGCCGATATGAGGATACCGATACAGTACGCTTTAAATTTCCCCAACAGGGTATACGTGGAAGGTGTACGATATTTAGATATTGCCAAGATTGGAAGTCTATCATTTGAAAAACCAGATGTTAATACTTTTAGATGCCTCCAACTGGCATATGATGCATTGGAAGAAGGCGGAACAATGACAACAGTTTTAAATACAGCAGATGAAGTAGCAGTTCAATTGTTTTTAGAAAGAGTAATTTCGTTTAATGATATTCCTTATATAATAGAAAAATATATGAATAATCATAAAAACATCATTAATCCTGAATTAAATGATATAATAGAAGTAGATAAAGAAATAAGGGAAAAAATTAAGCGTGAATATATGAGGTGATAGGTAAGTGGTATTTTTTTATGTTGTTATAAGTGTAATTGTATTGGGCATTTTAGTTACGATTCATGAATTTGGACATTTTATAGTAGCAAAATTGTCTGGCACAAAAGTTAATGAATTTGCTATTGGTTTTGGGCCGAAGATATTTTCAAAAAAACATGGTGAAACAGAATATTCGTTTAGATTAATGCTTTTTGGTGGTTTTTGTGCTTTAGCAGGTGAAGATGAAATGTCTAATGATAAAAGAGCTGTAACCAATAAACCTTGGTACACAAGGCTTGGCATTTTTGCGGCTGGTCCTTTGATGAATATATTATTAACTTTTATAATTTTAATTATGGTTTTCTATTTTGTTGGAAGTCCAGTTCCAATTGTCAGTTCTACCATAAGTGGTTATCCTGCAGAAAAGGCTGGTATAAAGCCGGGAGATGAAATAGTGATGGTAAACAATACTAAAATAAATGATTGGACTACATTGCAGAACATTATAAATTCAAACAATGGAGTAAAATTAAATTTTACAATTAAAAGGGGAAATGTTACTTTAAAAAAGTCTGTTATACCGATAGTTGACAAAAACACTGCAAAGCCAATGATAGGTATAGTACCACAGTATCGAAGGTCTTTAGTATTAGCTGTCGATAGCGGCGTAAAACAAACTATTTATTTTTCAAAAATGATAATTTTATCTCTTTACATGTTAATAACTGGTAAAGTTTCAACAAATGATTTGATGGGGCCAGTTGGTATAGTTCAAGCTATTGGCACAGAGGCAAAATCTGGCATACTGAATTTAATGGCATTTACTGCACTTATAAGCGTAAATTTAGGGTTGTTTAACTTACTGCCGTTTCCAGCATTAGATGGTGGTAGGATTCTATTCGTGCTGATAGAAAAAATTAGAGGAAAACCTGTCGATCCCGAAAAAGAAGGATTTGTCCATTATATAGGTTTTATGTTGCTTATTGCGCTTATACTTTTTGCTACATATAAAGATTTGGTTAGGATAAATATTTTAAAATAATAGGTGATAAACTTTATGAGGAAAAAAACAAAAGAAATAAAAATAGGAAGTGTACGTATAGGTGGAGAAAACCCGATTGCAATACAGTCCATGACTAATACTGACACAAGAGATGTAAAAAAAACCGTGCACCAAATTAAAGAACTTGAAAGTGTTGGTTGTGATATTGTACGTGTAGCTGTCCTTGATGTTGTTGCTGCAAAAGCCATTGAAGAAATAAAAAAAGAAATTGATATCCCTATTGTTGCCGACATACATTTTGATTATAGATTAGCTTTAGAAGCTATTAAGCATGGGGCGGATAAAATCAGGATAAATCCAGGCAATATTGGTGGAGATGATAAGCTTAAAGCAGTAGTAGATGCTGCTAAAGATGCAGGAATTCCCATAAGAGTAGGTGTAAATTCTGGTTCATTGGAAAGGGACATTTTAAATAAATATGGTGGTGTAACAGCGGATGGAATTGTTGAAAGTGCACTTAAAAGTGTATCTCTGTTAGAAAAATGCGGTTTTTACGATATAGTGGTATCTTTAAAGACCACTAATGTACCGTTGACAATTGAGTCGTATAAGATTATTTCTGAAAAGATAGATTATCCCCTTCATGTTGGCATTACGGAGGCCGGAACAATTTTTTCAGGAACTATAAAATCTGCTGTCGGGATTGGTACGCTACTGTATCTGGGTATTGGAGATACAATAAGAGTATCTTTGACGGGTAATCCTATTGAGGAAGTAAGAGTTGGAAAACAAATATTAAAATCTTTAGGATTATCAAAAGGAGGCGTAGAAATAATTTCCTGCCCAACATGTGGAAGGACCAAAATTGATCTGATAGAATTGGCTCAAAAAGTTGAAAAAGCAACGGCAAATATAAAGCAAGACATAAAAGTTGCTGTAATGGGATGTGCAGTCAACGGTCCAGGCGAAGCTAAAGAAGCAGATATAGGAATAGCCGGGGGAATTGGAGAAGGTCTTATTTTTAAAAAGGGAAAGATTATTAAAAAAGTATCAGAAGATAAGCTTTTTGATGAATTTATTAAGGAACTTAACGATATACTGAAGGAGAAATCATTATGATATCTGTAATTATTCCCGCATATAATGAAGGAAAAAATATAAAAGATGTTTTAAAAGTATTGGAAAAAATCAATATTATTGATGAAACGATAGTCGTAAATGATGGTTCAACAGATGATACTGAAAAAGTCGTTTCTCTTTTTAACGTGAAGCTTATAAATTTGAAAACAAATTTAGGGAAAGGTGCTGCTCTAAAAAGGGGTATTCAAGCTGCTAATGGAGATATCTTAGTTTTGCTTGATGCAGATCTTATAGGTTTTACTCCTGAGCATTTTAACAAATTAGTAAAACCTGTTTTGGATAATAAGTGCGATATGGCAGTTGGTATATTTTCATCTGGAAGGAAAAGAACTGATTTGGCACAAAAAATAGCTCCATTTTTGTCAGGACAGCGTACTTTAAAAAAAGATGTTCTTATAGATTTTATAAATAATAGTGATGTAGACATTTTAAAATATGGAATAGAAGTAGCGCTTACGAAATATGCCAAAAAAAAACATTTAAGAGTGCAGCATGTGCAGTTAGAAAATATGACGCATGTAATGAAAGAAGAAAAGTTGGGCTTCATTAAAGGTTTTAAAGCTAGGCTAATGATGTATAAAGACATTTTAAAGGTATGGATGTAAGGAGTGCATTTTGATGCTACCTTCTTTTCTTAAAGAGGAATTAGGTATAAGCGATATAAAAATAAATAAGATAAGTTTATGTCTAAAGGAAAGAAAACTTATACTGTCTTTGCCCTTCAATTTAAAAAAAGACGTTTCAAAATTAGAATCTTTAAAATCTACTATTAAATCAAAAATCCCTCTACTTTCAAATATAGAATTTGAATTTATAGGCACAAATAACATTGATGTGTATTCAGTTTTAAATGAGTATTGGGATGATATCATAAAAAAAGCCAGTGAAAAATATCCTGGTACTTTAAGCTTTATAAAATCATGTCATATATCTATTAAAGATGTGGAACATGTAATCATAAAGGCATCAAATGAAGTATCTTTTAATTTTCTTAAGAAAAACAAGATCGATATGTACATTAGCGAATTGATAAAAGAATATTATGATCTAAACGTAAGTTTTGCATTAGATTTTGATGAATCAATATATGACAAACTTCATGAAGAAATCAAAAAGGACGAGGAAATTTTGGCAAATAACATCATTGCAAGTCCTCCAGAAAACAGCCAAAAAATCGAAAGTGATATGGATAATAATGACAGTAAAGTATTGCTTGGAAAAGAAATAAATACAGAAAGTGTAAAGATCTGCGATGTATTTCAAGAAGGCGATGATGTTGCAATAAAAGGTGAAATTTTTTCAATAGATTTCCGCGAAATAAAATCTAAATATCTGATGACTTTTGATATTACAGATACTACGTCTTCATTTACAGTTAAGGCATTTTTAAATGGAGAAAAGTACAGTTTAATTAAAGACAGATTAACAATAGGTAGCAATGTAAAAGTGCGTGGTGCTGTTATTTACGATAAATATGAAAGAGATCTAATATTGAACGCTAAAGACATAGAGATGTGCGAGAAATCTTTCAGAGTAGATTCTCATCTACAAAAGAGAGTAGAGTTGCATGTACACACACAAATGAGCAGCATGGATGGAGTAAGCTCTGCAGAGTCTTTAATAAAAAGAGCATCAGAGTGGGGGCACAAAGCAATTGCAATAACAGATCATGCTGTATTGCAGGCTTATCCCGAAGCTCAAAGTGCTGCGAAAAAATATGGTATTAAAGTAATCTACGGTATAGAAGGTTATCTCGTCAATGATGGTGTTCCAATCGTCAGTGGAAGTACATCTGCGACTATTGACGGCAGCTTTGTTGTATTTGACATTGAAACCACAGGTCTTTCAAGTATTAATGACAACATTATCGAAATTGGAGCTGTCAAGATAAAAAATTTTCAAATAGTAGATACATTTGAGACTTTTGTAAATCCACAAGTTCACATATCAAAATTTATAACAAAATTGACTGGCATAACAGATGATATGGTTAAAGAGTACCCATCTATCGAAGAAATTTTGCCTAAATTTTTGGACTTTATAAAAGATTCTATTCTTGTAGCACATAATGCAAACTTTGATGTGACTTTTATAAAGACAAAAGCCAGAAATCTTGGTATGGAAGTGGATAATCCTGTTTTGGACACTTTAGAATTAAGTAGACATATGTATGAAAATCTAAAAAATTACAAGCTGGATACTGTAGCGCAGCATCTTGGTGTGTCACTTGAAAATCATCATAGAGCCGTAGACGATGCTAAGGCAACTGCTGAAATTTTTATTAAAAGCATCAATAAGTTAAAAGAAAACGGAATAGAAAAAGTAAATGAAATAAATGATTATTTAAAAAATAAGGTTGACATAAAAAAAATGCCTACATATCATGTAATTATACTTGTTAAGAATCAAAAGGGCTTGAGAAATCTCTATGAATTGGTATCAAAGTCAAATTTAGAGTATTTTCATAGAAATCCGAGAATTCCTAAAAGTTTGTTGTCACAAATGAGAGAAGGATTGTTAATTGGTTCCGCTTGTGAACAAGGTGAAGTATTTAGAGGATTAATATCAAATCTTGATGACGATAAATTGCACGAAATCGTCAGTTATTATGATTATTTAGAAGTGCAACCTTTAGGAAATAATGAATTTTTAATTGACAAAGGCGAGGTAAAAAACAAAGAAGAATTGATTAAGATAAATAAAAGAATTTATGATTTAGGCAAACAATTCAAAAAGCCGGTTGTTGCAACGTGTGATGTCCACTTTTTAGATCCTTGGGATAATGTGTATAGAAAAATACTCATGTATGGAAAGGGATTTAAAGATGCTGATAGACAACCACCACTTTATTTTAGAACAACTGATGAAATGATGCGAGAATTTGATTATTTTGATAGAGAGATTGCAAAAGAGATCGTCATAGACAATCCTAATGAAATAGCAGATTCTATAGAAGACGTTAAACCGATACCAGATGGAACATTTCCTCCGTCAATAGAAGGTGCAGAAGAAGAGCTTAGAAAATTGACATTAAACAAAGCTCATGAAATATATGGTGAAAAATTGCCAGATATAGTTGAAAAAAGGTTAGACAAAGAACTAAATTCTATCATAAATAATGGATATGCTGTCATGTATATTATAGCTCAAAAACTAGTGACAAAATCATTGAATGATGGTTATTTAGTTGGTTCAAGGGGCTCAGTCGGTTCATCGTTTGTGGCAACGATGAGTGGAATAACCGAGGTTAATCCGTTGCCACCTCATTATATCTGTCCTCATTGCAAGCATTCGGAATTTATATTAGATGGAAGTTACGGTTCTGGTGTGGATATGCCTGATAAAAATTGTCCACAATGTGGAACAAAAATGAAAAAAGATGGGCATGATATTCCATTTGAAGTTTTTCTTGGATTTGAAGGGGACAAAGAACCAGATATAGATTTAAACTTTTCAGGAGATTATCAGCCGATAGCGCATAAATACACAGAAGAAATATTTGGAACAGGTCACGTCTTTAGAGCTGGAACTATTGGTACATTGGCTGATAAAACAGCATACGGCTTTGTAAAAAAGTATTTTGAAGAAAAAAATTTAACAGTTCATAATGCAGAAATCAAAAGGCTAGTCATGGGTTGTACTGGTGCCAAAAGGACTACAGGGCAACATCCAGGTGGTGTTATGGTTGTTCCTAAAGACAAAGATATTTACGATTTTACACCTATACAACATCCTGCAGATGCACAAGATTCAGACATAATAACAACGCACTTTGATTATCACTCTATAAGCGGAAGACTGCTTAAGCTTGATATACTTGGTCATGATGATCCTACTGTAATAAGAATGCTGGAGGATTTAACAGGAATCAATGCCAGAGAAATACCATTAGATGACAAAAAGACAATGAGCCTTTTTACAAGCGTAGAAGCGCTTAACATAAATCCAGAAGATATAAATTGCACAGTAGGTACTTTAGGGCTGCCTGAATTTGGAACGAAATTTGTAAGACAAATGCTGGTTGATACAAAGCCGACAACTTTTGCAGAACTTGTGAGAATAAGTGGACTTTCGCATGGTACGGATGTTTGGCTTAATAATGCGCAGGACATAATAAAAGAAGGCAAAGCCACCCTTAAAGAAGTAATCTCTACAAGAGATGATATAATGTTATTTCTTATTAGTAAAGGGCTTGACAAGAAACTGTCTTTTAAGATAATGGAAAGTGTTAGAAAAGGGAAGGGCATCAAAGAGGAAGAAATAGAAGAAATGAAAAAGCATAATGTGCCTGATTGGTTTATCCAGTCATGCCAAAAAATTAAGTACATGTTTCCTAAAGCCCATGCAGTTGCTTATGTCATAATGGCTTTTAGGATAGCTTATTTTAAAGTGCATCATCCTGAGGCTTTTTATGCTACCTATTTTACTGTTAGAGCTGATGAGTTTAACTTAGATATGATGGATTCTTTAGAAAAAATCAAAGAAAATATAAGGCTAATTGAATCAAAGAGCAATAATGCTACAGCAAAAGAGAAAAGCTTATTGACAATATTAGAGGTTGGCCTTGAAATGTACCTTAGAGGTCTAAAGTTCACAAATATTGATTTATATAAATCTGATGCAGTTAAATTTTTAATTACAAAAGATGGCATATTGCCTCCGTTGAACTCATTGGAAGGTATAGGCAAGCAAGCAGCGAAGATAATAGCTGAAGAGAGAGAAAAAGGCAAATTTTTATCAATAGAAGACTTGAGAAATAGAACGAGAATTAGTAAAACGGTTATTGATATATTAAAGCAGCATGGTTGTCTACAGGATATTCCTGAATCAAATCAATTAAGTTTATTTTAATGTTGCATTGGTTATTTGTGTATGTTATAATTGATATGGCAAAATAGAGATGGAACTTAAGAGTGGGGTTTCCCACTCTTTCGTATTATATATATAAAATAATGAGCTACAAGGAGGTTATCAAATTGTCAAAGATTGAAGAGCTGACAAGGCAGCTTGTTACTCCAGCCATAGAAAAAAATAAGTTTGAGCTTGTTGATGTTGAGTACAAAAAAGAAGGCAACAATTGGTATTTAAGGGTTTATATAGACAAAGATGGAGGAGTCAGTTTAGACGATTGCCAAATTATAAGTGAATATTTAAGTGAAAAGCTGGATGAAGTAGATCCAATAGACAATAGTTATATACTTGAAGTGTCTTCGCCGGGAATAGATAGACCATTAAAAACAAAACGTGATTTTGAAAAATTCAAAGGCAGTTTAGTTGAAGTTTCATTGTATCAACCGATAGATAAAAAGAAAAAGTATGAAGGCGAGCTTTTAGGCCTCGAAGATGATAAAGTAATCATCGTTGACGATGGTGGAAAAAGAGAATTTGATTTAAAAAATGTTAGTTTGGTTAAACCTATTATAAAATTTTAAACTAAAAGGAGGGAAAATAATGAACACCGAATTTATTGAAGCACTTGAACAAATTTGCAAAGATAAAGGCATTCCAAAAGAGACGATGTTTGAGGCAATAGAAGCTGCATTAGTTTCAGCGTACAAAAAAAACTATGGAACAGCTCAGAATGTCAAAGTAAAGATGGATCGTGAAACAGGTGATGTTAAAGTCTATGCCCAAAAAACGGTTGTCGAAAATGTATATAATGATTTGCTTGAAATAAGTTTGGAAGAAGCTCAAAAATTAAGCAAGAAATACCTTGTTGGTGATACTGTTGATATTGAAGTTACGCCTAAATCTTTTGGAAGAATAGCAGCTCAAAATGCTAAACAAGTTGTTGTTCAAAGAATAAGAGAAGCAGAACGAGGCATTGTATATGAAGATTTTTTAAGCAAGGAATCAGAAATAGTTACTGGAATTGTAGAAAGAATAGAAAAAAAGAATGTTTTAGTTGATTTAGGTAAAACTGAAGCTACACTAACGCCAAATGAGCAGATTCCAAATGAAACTTACAAACATGGAGATAGAATAAAAGTCTATATAGTAGAAGTCAAAAAAACTACAAAAGGTCCACAAATACTGATATCACGTTCGCATCCAGGACTAGTAAAAAGGCTTTTTGAGATGGAAGTACCAGAATTACAACAAGGTATCGTTGAAATTAGAAGCATCTCAAGAGAACCTGGTTCAAGGACTAAAATGGCTGTATATGCAAAAGACGAAAATGTTGATCCGGTGGGTTCATGTGTAGGTTACAAGGGTGCAAGGGTACAAGCTGTTGTAAATGAGCTAAAAGGTGAAAAGATAGATATCGTAAAATGGAGCTCAAAACCACAAGAATTTGTGACTAATGCTTTAAGTCCGGCTAAAGTTTTAAGTATTGATATTGATGAAAAAGAAAAAATAGCCAGGGTCGTCGTGCCTGATTATCAGCTTTCTCTTGCAATTGGCAAAGAAGGGCAAAATGTAAGATTGGCTGCTAAGCTAACAGGATGGAAGATAGACATAACAAGTGAATCTACTGCTAAATCTTAAAGGTTGGGGTTGATAACGTGAAGTCTAAAAAAGTTCCAATGAGAATGTGTCTTGGTTGCCAAGAAATGAAACCGAAAAGAGAGTTACTTCGAATCGTAAAAAAAGCACATAGCAATGAAATTCAGGTGGATTTGACAGGTAAGTTATCTGGCAGAGGTTGTTACGTGTGTAAAAACATTGACTGTGTAGAAAAAGCCTTAAAATCAAAAAAAATAGAAAGAGCATTGGAAACTTCATTAACTGAAGATATTATTGAACAAATCAGAAAAGAGGTTTCAAATGAATAAATTTTATTCGATGCTGGGGTTATGCAGGAGAGCAGGGGAATTATTGCCAGGAAGGTTGCCAGTTGAAAAAGGAATTGCTAAATCAAATGTTCGTCTTGTCATTATAGCGGAAGACGCTTCTGAAAATACAAAGAAGAAGTTTGTATCTTTATGTAATGATAAAAACATTATATATATAATCGCTGGTAATATGTCTTATATTGGCAAAAGCATAGGGAGAGACAATACAGCGGTGATTGGCATTACAGATGAAAACCTATCTAACAAACTATTAGCTGAAGCAAAGGAGGTTCTAACTAATGGAGGTGAATAAAATGTCAAAGACAAGAGTTTATGAGTTGGCAAAAGAACTAAAAATTACGAGCAAAGAATTGATTTCGAAGTTGAATGATTTAGATATTAATGTAAAAAATCATATGAGCACATTAGAAGACGATGAAGTAAGTTTAATAATAGATTTATTAACTGAAAAAGAGGAAAAAGAAACAGATGAATTAGTAGAAGAATATAACGAAATTGATGAAAAGCCTAAAAAGCCTAACAAAAAGCAAAAAAAGTCAGACGCCAAAAAGGCGAAGGATGATAATAATAAACCACAAGATGATTCTGTTAAAATAATATCTATACCTGCGTTTATAACTGTTAAAGAATTATCCGAAAAAATGAAAATAAATCCTTCAGATATCATAAAGAAATTGATATCCAAAGGAATAATGGTGACAATAAATCAACAAATAGACTATGAAAATGCTTCGCAAATTGCTGAAGAGTATGGCTTTTTATTAGAAAAAAAAGAGGAAAATGAAGATAATCTTGAAATTATGGACAAAGAAGATGATGAAAAAGATCTTTTGCCCAGACCACCTGTAATAACTGTTATGGGCCATGTAGATCATGGAAAAACATCATTATTGGATGCAATCAGAAAGACAAATGTTACTCAACGTGAAGCTGGAGGAATTACACAGCACATTGGTGCATCTGTTGTAGAAATAAACGGAAAAAAAGTCGTGTTTTTGGATACACCAGGGCATGAAGCATTTACGGCTATGAGGGCTAGAGGTGCCAGTGTAACTGATATTGCTGTATTAGTTGTAGCAGCAGATGATGGTGTTATGCCTCAAACAATAGAAGCGATAAACCATGCTAAAGCCGCTAATGTTCCGATAATTGTAGCTATAAATAAAATTGACAAACCTAATGCGAATCCAGATAGAGTTAAACAAGAATTGGTGGAATATGGTTTGGTGCCAGAGGATTGGGGCGGAAATACAATATGTGTCAATGTTTCAGCGCAAAAAAATCTTGGACTTGATGATTTACTTGAAATGATATTATTGGAAGCAGAAATGCTCGAATTAAAGGCAAATCCAAATAGACCAGCCAGAGGTACAATCATTGAAGCGCAACTTGACAAAAACAGAGGTCCTGTTGCAACAGTTTTAGTACAAAAGGGAACACTAAAAACAGGTGATGTAATAATTGCTGGAACAGCTTATGGCAAAGTAAGGGCAATGTTTGATGATAAAGGCAGGAAAGTTAAAAAAGCATCACCATCCATACCTGTTGAAGTTTTAGGACTATCTGATGTTCCAAAGGCAGGAGACATACTTGTTGTATTGGATGATGAGAAAAAAGCCCGTTCAATTGCCGAAAAACGTAAGGAAAAGTTTAGAGAAGAAGAAATGATGCAAAAGCAAAAGATATCTCTTGATGAACTGTTTAATCAAATAAAAGAAGGCAATGTAAAAGAACTAAATATAATATTAAAAGCTGATGTACAGGGTTCTGTGGAAGCATTAAAAAGCTCAATTGAGCAATTGAGTAATGATGATGTTAGACTTAGAGTCATTCATGGAGCGGTTGGTGCTATTACTGAAACTGATGTTATGTTTGCTTCCGCATCTAATGCCATAATAATTGGTTTTAATGTAAGACCTGATAGCAAGGCTAAGTCTTTAGCAGAAAAAGAGAAAGTCGACATAAGATTATATAGAATAATATATGATGCAATTGATGATTTAAAAGCAGCTATGAAGGGTATGTTGGAACCAGAGTATAGAGAAAAAGAATTAGGTAAGGCAGAAGTAAGAGCTGTATTTAGGGTTCCTAATGTGGGTAATGTAGCTGGATGCTATGTAGTAGAAGGTAAAATTTCCAGAAATGCAAACATAAGATTAGTAAGAGATGGCATAGTGATTTTTGAAGGGAAAATATCTTCATTAAAGAGATTTAAAGACGACGTAAAAGAAGTACAATCTGGTTTTGAATGTGGAATAGGCATAGAAAGATTTAATGACATAAAAGAAGGTGATGTGCTGGAAGCATATCAGATGGAGGAAATACCTCGTTGAAAGGATGAATTAATGTGCAGTACAGAATTGGACGTTTATCAGAAGAAATAAAAAAAGAAGTAAGCCAAATGATATTCGAAGAGATAAAGGACCCAAGAATAAGTAATATGACTAGCATAACAGATATCGAAGTTTCAAAAGATTTGCGTTATGCAAAAATTTATATTAGCGTTTATGGAAATGATGATGAAAAAAAGAACACTATAGAAGGTTTAAAAAGTGCAACTGGTTTTATAAGACGTGAATTAGGAAAAAGAATTAAGTTAAGATATATTCCTGAATTGATTTTCGAACTTGATAATTCGATAGAATATGGTGCCCATATTTCTAAGATTTTAAAAGATTTAGATAGTCGAGAGAGTGAAGACAAATGATTTTAAATGATATGTTGGATTCAATAAGAGAAGCTGAAAAAATAGCTGTTGTAACACATGTATCACCTGATGGTGATGGAATAGGATCTGTTACAGCGTTGTACAAAGCCATGAATAAATTAAAAAAAGATGTATCTATATTTATTGATGATGACGTACCTGAAATCTATAGATTCATGCCATACACAGATAAAATCACAAGACCATTTGACATATCAGTAGATCTGCTTATAACTGTAGATTGTGCTGATTCAGATAGAATGGGAAAGGCAAAAGAATTGCTTAAAAAAGTCCATAAGTCAATAAATATAGATCATCATATTTCGAACACTTTGTATGCTACTATGAATTACGTAGATACCAATGCAGCTTCGTCATCTGAAATAGTGTATCAGTTGATAAAAATATTAGGTATTGATTTGGACCAAGAAATTGCAGAATGTTTGTATGTTGGAGTTGTTACAGACACAGGACATTTTATGTACGGCTCAACTACATCATTTACTCATGAAGTTGCTGGTGATTTAATAAATAACGGTGCTTCTGTGGATAAAATATCCAATATTATTTTTCATAATATTAAATATGAGAAGCTTAAGCTAATAGGCAGAGTTATAAACAATATGGAACTTTATTTTGACGGAAAAGTTGCGTATATGGAGATATCAAGGGAAGATTTTCTTAGCACAAATACAAAATTAGAAGATGTAGAGAATATTGTAAATTATGGTAGAGATATAGATAGTGTGGAAATCGCTGTTATGCTGGTTGAAAAAGATGATTTTATAAAAGGAAGTTTACGCTCTAAAAAGTATGTGGATGTAAATAAATTGGCTAAAGAATTTGGCGGTGGTGGTCATGTAAGAGCATCAGGATTCTTAACAAAAGGCAGTATAAATGATGTAAAAGAAAAAATTTTAGATTTAATAAAATTTGAAATCAATGAGTGATTGAAAATGGATGGTTTTTTAAATATTTTGAAACCGCCAGGTATGACATCTCATGATGTAGTATCCTTTTTAAGGAAAAATTTTAATATAAAAAAAGTAGGCCATTTAGGAACCCTTGATCCGGGAGCAGCAGGTGTATTACCTTTATGTATAGGCAAAGCGACGAAATTGGCCCAGTTTGTAATGACGCAAACAAAGACATATAGAGCAGAAATAACTTTTGGTTTTTCTACAGATAGCATTGATAAATTTGGAAATATTACGAGTGTAATGCCTGTTAAAATTTTGGAACAGCATAAAATATCAGAAATTGAAAGTGTATTTAAAGGCAATGTTTTACAGATACCACCTATTTACTCTGCTAAAAAAGTTGATGGGAAAAAACTTTATCAATATGCACGAGAAGGTAAAACTATTGATATCAAGCCTTCTTTTGTGACTATATATGACATTAATGTGATATCTTACGAAGCACCGTACAAAATTATGTTTGACGTAAAATGTTCAAAAGGAACATATGTAAGAGCTCTTGTTCGTGATATTTGTGATTATCTGAATATTTCAGGATATATGTCAATGCTTATTAGATCAAGTGTTGGATCATTTACTTTAGAAAATTCATTTACATTAGAAGAAGTTGTAAGTGGAAAGTATAAAATAATGAAAATAGATGATATTATAACATTTCCTGGTGTCTGTCTTGGCAATGATGATTATCGTAAGATTGTGCACGGCAATCCTGTGAAAAATAAATACATAGATGCAAATGATGAATTAATAAAGTTATATAGTCCAGAACATTTCTTTGTTGGCGTTGGCAAAGTTGTAGGTGATAGAATCTATGTTGAACGATTGTTATTTGGAGCTGATGGCTAAGTGATAATAATAGATGAGTACAATACAGAAAAATACAATGATAAAAAAGTAATCGCTCTTGGAAACTTTGATGGGATTCATCTTGGACATCAAGAATTAATTAAAAAATCAGTAGAATTGTCGAAAACAAATAAAATGACGAGTTCTGTATTTACATTTAAACAACATACGACAAAGACGATATACAAATATGATTATCAGAAGCTATTGACAACTAACAGAAAAAAAATAGAGGAATTTTCTAAATTCAATTTAGATTACGCTATAATTTATGACTTTAATAAGGATTTTTCATTGTTATCTCCTAAGACTTTTATTGAGAGCATTTTAATTGACAAGTTAAATATGAAAATTGCGGTTGTAGGGGATAATTATAGATTTGGATACAATGCTAATGGTGATGTTTCACTTTTAAAAAAATTTTCGAAAATTTATAATTATGAAGTATATATTGTTGAACCTATAAAATTGAACGATATTCCAATAAGTAGTAGCTTTATACGTTCATTGATCCAGGAAGGAAATGTAGAAGAAGCAAGCAAATGTCTTGGGAGATATTTTAGCTTAGAAGGGTATGTCATTAGTGGTAGAAAAATTGGAAGAAATTTAGGATTCCCAACAGCTAATATTAAGATAGACATGGATTATATCTTACCATTAAATGGCGTATATATAACAAAAGTAAAAATAGGCAATAGACACTTCCTCGGTATAACAAATGTTGGAATAAATCCTACTTTTAATGTCAATAATTTATCTGTTGAAACGTATATTATAGATTTTAACGAAAATATTTATGGGTTGTTTATAGAAATTGAATTTATTAAGCGCATTCGAGATGAAATAAAATTCAATAGCGAAAAAGAACTTATAGAACAAATGAAAAACGATTATGCATTAGCAAAATCTTATAAATATATTTTACATAATTGATTTTTTGTGATAAAATTATATCCGTGATTACCATAGCTTTGATATTCGTTCACCGGCGATGTCAATGCTATTTGGCGAATTTATGAGTGGAGGTGAAATTATGTTAAACAAAGAGAGAAAAAATGAAATAATCGCTGAGAACAGGATTCACGAGAAAGACACAGGTTCTCCAGAAGTTCAGATTGCTTTACTCACTGAGAGGATTAACTCTTTAAATGAACATTTAAAAGTTCATAAAAAAGATCATCATTCAAGACGCGGTTTGCTTAAGATGGTTGGTCAGAGAAGAGGATTATTAAATTATCTAATGAAGAAAGATATGGATAGGTACCGTGCCATCGTTGAAAAGTTAGATTTAAGAAAATAGAGCGGGTAACCTCGCTCTTTTTTCTGTATTAATGATCAAATATTTGAAAAAATATATTAAAAGGATGAAAGGAGGATAATATGGAAAAGATTTTTGAACTTGACCTTGCAGGGAGAAAATTAATCGTTCAAACTGGAAAACTTGCACAATTGGCTAATGGTAGTGCTCTTGTTAGATATGGTGATACAGTTGTGCTGGTTACGGCTTGCGCTTCTAAAGAACCAAGAGAAGGAGTTGACTTTTTCCCTTTAAGTGTTGATTATGAAGAAAGACTTTATTCCGTTGGTAAAATACCTGGTGGTTTTATTAAAAGGGAAGGTAAACCTACTGAGAAAGCAATATTGACATCCAGATTAATAGATAGGCCAATAAGGCCACTATTTCCACATGGCTATAGAAATGATGTGCAAGTTATTGCTACTGTTTTATCTGTAGACCCTGATGTTCAGCCAGAGATAGTGGCAATGATAGGTTCTTCAGTTGCTTTATCTATATCTGATATTCCTTTTAACGGACCTACAGGTTCTGTATCAGTAGCACTTGTAGATGGGAATTTCATAATAAATCCTGACTTAGAAGCGAGAGAAAAAAGTGATTTGCACTTGACTGTCTCAGGTACAAAGGATGCTATAATGATGGTTGAGGCTGGTGCCAATGAGGTTCCAGAGGAAGTAATGTTAGATGCAATAATGTACGCTCATGAATACATAAAACAGATAGTAGAATTTATAGAAGGCATTGTAAAAGAAGTAGGACTTCCAAAAGCGGAAGTAATAGTGCATGAAATAGATGACAACTTAGAACAACAAGTTAGGGAATTTGCAACTGAAAAAATATATAATGCTTTAAGAACAGAAGAGAAAAAGGAAAGAAACGATAATATAGACAAAGTTGAGGAAGAAGTTTTAGAGCATTTTAAAGATGAATATCCAGACAATCTTGCAGATATTGATGAAGTTTTATATACAATTACAAAAGAACAGATGCGAAAAATGATCACTGAAGAAAAAATAAGAGTAGATGGTAGAGGATTAGATGATATAAGGCCAATAACATGCGATGTCGGTGTTTTACCTCGTACACATGGTTCAGCTATATTTACTCGTGGTCAGACGCAAGTTATGACAGTGGCAACATTAGGTCCTCTTGGTGATATACAGATTCTCGATGGTTTGGGTGACGAAGAATCCAAGAGATATATGCATCATTATAATTTCCCTCCTTTTAGCGTAGGCGAAACGAGGCCATTAAGAGGTCCAGGAAGGAGAGAAATAGGGCATGGTGCGTTAGCTGAGAGGGCATTAGAACCTATGATACCTTCAGAGGAGGAATTTCCTTACACAATCAGATTGGTCTCTGAAGTGTTAAGCTCAAATGGTTCAACTTCACAAGCAAGTGTATGCGGAAGCACATTGGCTCTTATGGATGCTGGTGTTCCAATTAAAGCACCAGTTGCAGGCGTTGCAATGGGTCTTATTAAAGAGGGCGATATAGTATCTATACTGACAGATATACAGGGAATAGAAGACTTTCTTGGTGACATGGATTTCAAAGTTGCAGGTACTGAAAAAGGGATAACGGCAATACAAATGGATATAAAAATAGCTGGCATTGATCGCGATATCCTTTCGTTAGCTTTAGAAAAGGCTCGAAAAGGTAGGTTATTTATATTGAATAAGATGCTAGAAACTATAAAAGAGCCAAGAAAGGAATTATCTCCTTATGCTCCAAGGATTATAAGCTTAAACGTCGATCCTGAAAAAATAAGGGATATAATCGGAGCAGGTGGCAAGACAATAAACAAAATAATAGCAGATACAGGTGTTAAAATAGACATAGAGGACGATGGTAGAGTATTTATATCATCAACCGATTTAAAAGCTGGCGAGAAAGCTAAAATGATCATTGAAGCAATAACAAAAGATGTAGAAGTAGGTTCAATTTATTTAGGAAAAGTGACAAGACTGGCTTCATTTGGTGCTTTTGTAGAAATTGCTCCTGGTAAAGAAGGATTGGTCCACATATCTAAGTTAGATAAAAAACATGTGAATAAAGTTGAAGATGTAGTAAATATTGGCGATGAAATTTTGGTAAAAGTAACAGAGATTGATAAACAAGGACGGATTAATTTATCGAGAAAAGATGCTTTGCCAGAAGAAACTAAAAATGACAAAGAAGTGTAAATGCATAAACCTCTTATGGTTTATGTTTTTTATTTATTGATAGTCAATAAAAAAGTAATATCTAATAACATCACCTAATAAAATTTATTAAGAAAATAAATTAGGTGGTGTTAGTCTTGAAGATATATTATATAAAATATCCCAAAAAAACTACCGTAATATTGATTTTAATAATAATTATTGCGATAATTTTATTAGGGATGTTGGTTAACCATTCTATTTCTACGTTTAAAACAAATGATCCTATTTATAAAGGCGATGCAAATAGTAAAAAGATAGCTTTTGCTTGCAACGTAGCGTGGGGGAATGAGTATATTCCAAAGATGTTAGAAATATTTAAATCAAACAATATAAAAATAACATTCTTTTTTGAGGGGCAATGGGCTGAGAAAAATCCAGAGATAGTCAGACAAATTGCAACCGATGGACATGAGATAGCAAGTCATGGGTATACACACGTTAAGTATACGCAGTGGAGCAAGGAAAAATATGCAGAGGATATATCAAAAGCAGGTGATGTACTTTTTAAAATAACTGGGAAAAAGCCTAATCTTTTTGCTCCACCATACGGTGACTTTAATGATGATGTAGTAAAAACCGCTGAAGATCTTGGTTATAAAGTAATCTTATGGAGTTTAGATACTATAGATTGGAGCAACCCAGGTGTTAATAATATTATCAATAGAATTGTAAAAAAAGCTCATAATGGCGCTATCGTTTTGATGCATCCAACAAAAGGCACCGTAGAAGCGCTGCCTACTATGATCAAAGAATTGGAAAGCAAAGGTTATGAAATAACTAGCGTTTCAAATGTTCTAAAATAAATGAGGAGGTAGTAAATGTACATACAAAAGAAAATTAACGATGTTAATGTAGTAGCGTATAAGATGCCATATGTTAATTCAGTGTATATAGGAATATGGATTAAAGTTGGTTCTCGTTATGAAAATAAAGAGAACAATGGAATATCACATTTTATTGAACACATGGTATTTAAAGGTTCAAAAAATAGAAGCGCAAAAGATATAGCGGAAGAAATTGATAATATTGGCGGACAGTTAAATGGATTTACAGGGAAAGAAAGCACTTGCTTTTATGTTAAAGTGTATAATTCATACATAGAAAAAGCAGTTGATGTACTTTTCGATATGGTGTTTAATCCACTTTTTAAAAGTGAAGATATAGAGAAAGAAAAAAATGTAGTTTTGGAAGAAATAAACATGAATAATGATTCTCCAGAGGATGTTGCTTATGATATGTTGGCAAACCTTACCTGGAAAGGTAACCCATTATCATATCCTGTTCTTGGCTATGAAGATACTGTAAAATCTTTTGATAGAGACACTATAGTCAAATTTTATAGAGAAAATTACTTTAAAGATAATATTGTTATTTCAATTGCAGGAAATTTTGATGACTCTATATTTGATATTATATCAAGAAAGACTTTATATATAAATTCTTGTAATAATGCCATTTCATTAGACAAACCTGACTGGAATAAGGGTATAGTATTAAAAAGCAAAGAATATGAGCAAGTAAACATATGTATAAGTATGCCTGGCATAAATTATTCATTTGACAGCATATATACATTATCTATTGTTAGCAATGCATTCGGAGGAGGAATGAGTTCCAGACTGTTTCAAAAAATTCGTGAAGAAGAAGGATTAGTATATTCGATCTACTCTTATCCGTCTACATATATTGACACAGGTGCTTTTACCATTTTTGCAAGTACTGCACCTGAAAATTTAAAATCGGTTTATGAACTGATCATAGAGGAAATTTTAAAAGTAAAAAATGATGGCTTTTCAGAATTTGAGGTAAACAAATTTAGAGAGCAGTTAAAAATCAGCATTTTAATGGATATGGATAGCATTAGCAGCAGAATGTCATCGATAGGTAAATCTCTGCTTTTTTTAAAAAAAGTTTATACTGTCAATGATATTGTAGATAAAATCGATTCAATTACATATGACGATGTTAACAATCTTGCGAAAAAGATATTTAATATTGAGCAATTGGGGATTTCAGTTGTCGGTGATATAAACGAAAAACAGATAGGATGGATGAAAATTGAATAATAAATTGATTTTGAAAATAAAAAAAACATATGATGCGAAAGATTTGCCTTTGCCAAAATATATGAGCAAGGGAGCTGCAGGTATCGACTTATATGCAAAAGTAGATGAAGACGTGGTTATTAAACCTGGTGAAATAAAATTGATAGGAACGGGTATTATGATACAGTTGCCTGAAGGTTATGAAGCACAAATTCGTCCACGGAGTGGACTTGCATTAAATAACGGTATAACCATGTTAAATTCTCCAGGTACTATAGACTCTGATTATAGAGGAGAAATTAAATTGATATTGATAAACTTTGGAAAAATTGATTTTATAGTTAAGAGAGGACTTAGAATCGCGCAAATGATAATAAATAAAGTAGAAATACCGGAAATTATTGAAGTGGATGAATTGGACGAAACTTTAAGAGGAAAGAATGGCTTCGGACATACAGGATTATAGATGAGTGATTTCGGAAACTAATTTCCAGCGTCATACTATGGCATAAATTAGAAATTAGATACAGAAAATAACAAAGCCTTTGCGATAAAATACTGAAAAGAGGAAAGAAAATGTAAAATAATGAAAATCAATTTAAAAAAAGAGTATAAGAAATAAAGCCTAATAAAATAGGTTTAAAAATTAACAGTATATGGAATCTCAATATTTATGCTGCTCTACCTAATAATCCATCAAGCATAGAAATAAAATCAAACTTAGATTTTTTCAATCTAGCATCAAGATGGATATTAATAGAGTGTATCATAATCCAGAAAGACCAACGCTTTTTGCCTCTGGTTTTAGATAGCTCCAACTCATAGTCATTAAGAAGCCTTTTGTTAACACGCTCAGAAGAAGTTCGCTTTTTCATCTCGC